>NZ_DBGS01000028.1:0-23935 GCF_002295455.1 Thalassospira sp. UBA848
GCCCCACTCCCAAAACTGTCAAACCCTTTTTTGGAAAAAAATGACAGAAAAATACAAATTTGTGAAAACAGGCCAAACGGTACGGAACCGGGGGATTTCGGCCATCATCCAGTGGTTGAGAAACAGACCGCCAACTTGGACCACGCAAACTTGCATCCAGAGGAATTCACAGCGCCCCGGATACCCGTGTAAGGAACCAAAAGCCCAATCCCATGAGGCATTAGAAACGAGATACATATATTATGTGTCACTTCAGACATCACCCGCCTGTCCCGGTGAAGAAGATTACAGTCCGTTTTTGCCTGCCTTGTTCTTGCCATTCTGGGCTGGCACATCATCGCCGCCCATCGCACCTAAGGCGGCAGGAGTCCTTCAACGGTTCGTAAAGGAAATCGCGCCATTATGGTGTCGACGGGTTCCGAATTTACCCGCGGCAATTCGCGTTTCACATCGACAAATCTTTTATGTATAAGGTTTGAGACGATGTTGCCGGAAAGAGCAACGGTCCGGGTAGACTGATTATTGGCTTTTAGGGGAGTTCTACGGCAATGGCCGGAAGAGACTTGGTTTCTATTGCAACTGTGATGGTAATTCTGGGGGGAACAACCGGATATCTGTTATCCGATCATTATTCCAACGCCTCGGATACGGCCCTGTCTGCCAGCGCTGCCGAAAGCCTCGACATGGACGGCAATGCCTCTATTACCGAGACTGCCAGTATTCCCGACATTGAACCGCGCCGTGAAACGGTCGTCCTTGAACAGGGATCGAACCTGATGGCGACACTGACCGCCACCGGCCTTGAGCGCACATCTGCCTATAATGCAATTGAAGCGCTGCGCGATGTCTTTAATCCGCGCAAACTGCGCGCCGGACAGGAATTCGATCTTGTATACGCAGCAGACGCCCAGGACGATATCGAACTTCTTGACCAACTGAGCTTCCAGCCGGACCCGGAAACCATTGTTTCGGTCTCGCGTACTGATGACGGCTATCAGGCTTCTTCGGACAAAATCGAACTGACTCCCGCGCGTAATGTTGCTTCGGGCACGATTGAGCAGAGCCTGTTTTTGGCCGCCGAGCGCAATGGCGTTCCGATCCCGGTGTTGATGGACCTGATCGAGCTTTATTCTTACGAGGTCGACTTCCAGCGTGACATCCAGCCGGGCGACAGCTTTGAAGTCATGTATCAGGAACTCAACAATGATGCCGGTGAGCGGGTTCGCTTTGGCGATGTACTTTATGCCAGCATGACACTGAGCGGTCATGAGGTTCGGCTTTATTCCTATACCGACAGCAATGGCGAGACCGACTTCTATAATCAGAAGGGTGAGTCCTATCGCCGCGCACTGATGCGGACACCGATCAACGGTGCGCGCCTGTCTTCAGGGTACGGCAAGCGCAAGCACCCGATCCTTGGCTACACCAAGATGCACAAAGGCATCGACTTTGCTGCCCCGACCGGCACCCCGATCTTTGCCGCTGGTAATGGCACGATTGCCAAGATCGGCCGCAATGGTGGTTATGGCAACTACATCCTGATCCGCCACAATGATTCCTATGACACCGCCTATGCCCATATGAACGGCTTTGCCAAGGGCCTGAAACAGGGATCGCGCGTCAAGCAGGGGGATGTGATCGGGTATGTCGGTACCACTGGTCGCTCGACCGGCCCGCATCTGCATTACGAGATCCTGAAGAACAACACCCAGGTCAACCCGATCCGCATCAAAATGCCGAGTGGCAAGACGCTCAAGGGGGATGAACTGGATCGCTTCTTGGCAGACTCCGACGGCCTTCGGAAACAATATGCCGAGCTTGCGATCAGCAACCGCAAGATTGCGAGTGCTGAGTAAGATCGAGCACCAAACATTGCTTTAAAACCCGCCCATGTGGCGGGTTTTTTGTTTTGCAAGGAAACCGACAATCGGGAAGCCGGGTTTTCGCGCTGCTGTTGGCGGGGAATGTTACCGGGGCTTTCGCATGGGAGAAACTCACGACCATGCTGCAGGCGGCACAATAGAGACAAAATACCGAAACGTCACGGTACTCTGCGAGAACAGATGACAGCGTTGGCGTTGATCAGGCAGCGTCGCGGGCGAACTGCAGCTTGGCAAGACGGCCATAGAGCGGAGAGCTTTCGAGCAATTCCTGATGTGTCCCGACCGCAACCAGTTTGCCATCATCAATCACGGCAATACGATCTGCGTGCTGCACCGTGGCAAGACGATGGGCAATCACCAACGTCGTGCGCTGGGTCATGATGGTTTCAAGCGCCTTTTGCACAACCTGTTCACTTTCGGCATCAAGCGCACTTGTGGCTTCATCAAGCAGAAGGATGGTTGGATTGCGCAGGATCGCACGTGCAATCGCAATGCGCTGACGTTGCCCACCCGACAGGCGAACGCCCTTTTCTCCAAGGAACGTATTGAAACCATCGGGCAAGCGATCAAGAAACTCGCTGGCATGCGCTGCATCGGCAGCGGCACGGACGTCGTCATCGGTCGCATCGGGGCGACCATAGCGAATATTATCCCATGCATTGGCGGCGAAGATCACTGGATCCTGTGCCACCAGACCGATACGTTCGCGCACGGCGACAGGATCGGCTGTCTTGATATCCACCCCGTCTACCCGGATGACACCGCTTGCCGGATCATAGAACCGCAGGAGCAATTGGAAGACAGTGGTCTTGCCCGCACCAGACGGACCAACAAGTGCAACTGTTTCACCCGGCTTGACCGATAGGCTGAGCCCTTCAAGGGCCGAACGGTCCGGGCGCGCGGGATAGTGGAAGGTCACATTTTCAAAATTGACGTGCCCCTGATGGGGTACGGGCATCGCAACCGGATTTGACGGCGCCTTGATTTCTGGTTCAGTCGATAGCAGCGCGACAAGCCGTTCGGCCGCACCAGCCGCACGTTGCAGGTCGCCGACGACTTCACTGATCGCGCCAACCGATCCGGCAACGACCACAGCATAGAAAACAAAGGCCGAAAGCTCACCGGCTGAAATCGTACCGTCAAGGACATCATGACCGCCGATCCACAGGATCGTGCCGACCGCCCCGAACACCATGACAATGACGATGGCGGTCAGAAGTGCGCGGGCGGAAATGCGTGCGACAGCTGTTCTGAATGCGCCTTCGACATGACCGCTGAAACGTTTGCTTTCGATTTCTTCGTGGGTATAGGCCTGCACAGTTCGCAGTGCGTTCAGCGTTTCTTCTGAAAAGGCACTGACATCTGCCACACGATCCTGGGATTCGCGCGACAGGCGACGCACACGACGACCATAGCCAACAATCGGGATCACCACCAACGGCACGACCAGCAAGACCAAGGCTGTGAGCTTGGGGCTGGTGATCGCCAGCATCGTCAGGCCGCCGACAAACATCAACGCATTGCGCAACGCAATCGAGACACTTGAGCCAATGACAGATTGCAGCAGCGTTGTATCCGTTGTCAGGCGCGAGAGCACCTCACCGGTTCTGGTGACTTCAAAAAAGGCCGAATCCAGTCGGATGATATGGCGATAAACCGCCGAACGAATGTCGGCAACCACGCGCTCCCCGATCCAGGAGACCAGGAAGAACCGCATATAGCTGGCACCTGCCAGCAGAAGCGTGACCGCAAACAGGACAAACAACGCGCGGTCAAGCAGTGCGCCGTCGCCTTCGGCAAAGCCCTCATCGACCAGCATGCGCAGACCATTGCCAAGCGCCAGCACCGTCCCCGATGCGGTTACCAGTGCAATCAACGCCCCAATCAACTGCAAACGATACTTTGTGACGAAAGGAACAATGGCGCGGAGCGACGAAAGGTTCCGGCTGGTTTCACGATCGATGAGTTTTGCAGAAGAAGTCGGTGTACGCGCCAAGGCACTTTATTCCATATGCAATGGGAACCACGCGGCCAATCAGTGATCAGCCAAGATCAAGTTTGTTACCGGTTTTGACCGCAAGATCGGCAGAGAGCTGATCATTGAGCGTGGTCGAGCCACGCGTCGAGGTCCATGTTTCGTTATCTTCATCAAAGTCATAGTGGCTTGCGCCGCTGACCGGTGAAGACAACCAAACCTGACGGTTGGGACCATGCTTGTTGATGATGAATTGTTCGCCCGAATCGAGTTCGATGGTCAGGATGCCCGACTGCAAATCGACTTCAAGGTCATCGCCCAATGCATCGTCAATAACGTCGGAAAGCGTTTCAATGGTCTCGTCTGCTATCTGATGGAAGCGGGTTTCCTCAAGGGCCACAGTCTTGTTCTCCGTCTGTCATCGGGGTCAAACGCCCCGGCAAGGCGACAATCAATTGTTGGCGCACCATACTATATAAAGTGACCTGTGCAAGTATGCATAAGCACGGTTGCGAGAAAAGCTTGAAACACGGGCCAAGCACTGCTAAACGACCGCCAGATCGCTACTGCACTCCCCTCATTTGGCGTTAATCGGATAATTACCGGTTACAGGGGTTGCGCGAGCCGATTTTTTACACTATACACCGCGCTTCAAATTCCGGAGTGATAGGCGATGAAAAAAGATATCCATCCCGATTACCATGAGATCACCGTTCAGATGACTGACGGCAGCACCTTCACCACGCAGTCGACCTGGGGCAATCCGGGCGATGTGTTGAAGCTCGACATCGATCCGAAAAGCCACCCGGCTTGGACTGGTGTTCACCGTCTTCTGGACAGCGGCGGGCAGCTTGCTAAGTTCAAAAAGCGCTTCGCTGGTTTCAATATCGGCAACTAAGCAAAGAACACGTTCTTGTGTTCTGTGGGATCAGCGCCCGTCGCATCTTCTTGATGCCGCGGGCGTTTTTCTTTGTCTAAACCCTGAATCTGCATAGCTGATAACGATAAAAAACTATAGTTGAAACAACTATTAGAAGTTATGGAGCATATGTGATGGTGGTTTTGGCATTTTTTTGCCATAATCCCCTTCGTTAGGATAAGGCAGCTTCGATTCTGCTGTCCGGTCCTGCTTGAACGCATCACCAGGCTCTTACATGAATCAAGTGACGGCACGTAACCAGGTTAGCTACGAGGTCTATGTTAAAGACCGTTCAGGCCGGTGGCAGATCCACGGCCACTTTACTGGTACGCAAAAAAAGCAGGCCGAAGAAGAAGCCAAACAGATCGAACGCGCAAATCACGTGTCGGGTGTTAAGGTTATTCGCGAGGTTTATAACCACGCGACAAACAGTTCCGACGAATATGTGGTCTACGAGACGCGCGGTCAGGGTAATCTGGAAAACACCAACCCGCAGGCAAAGCCAAAGCGTCCTTCCGCGTCAAAACCAAAAGCACAACGTCCAACCCATTCTCCAGCCCCCTCGCCTTCACAGGCTGAGAAACCAGAAGACACCGCAAGCAACTCCGCACCGGCTGCCGCGAAGAAGCCCTCAGCAGCAAGACCGTCAAATGCTCTGGCTGAAAGCCAAAGTCTGGTTGGTCTGGGGCTTAAGATGTTGGTGGCGTTTTGTGTTGCGATCGCAGTGGGTCTTGCAACCATGCTGCTTGCCGCCAAAGGACTGGAATTCCTGCCGGGAATGGGACTTAACGTCAGTCAGAGCTTCTACGACAAGATCAACTTCCTGTCCTTTACCGTTGGCTTTTTGGCCAGCGTCGTCCCGATGTTGATGGCGCTGACCAAAAAGTTCAAGGGCCGCGCCCGCAGAGCATCCAGTTCTTTCGCGCACCCGACCAAGACCAGAGCGACCCGCCCTGGCAAGAGCAAGGGTGGTGCACAAGGCTCCAGCCCTGACGCCCGGCGCAAGACAGCAGCCGAAATGGCGGCAGAGATTGAACGTGAGGATGGCGGCGAAACCGCTGATGATACGCAAGCCTCAGCCGATCAAACTGACGAACAGCAACAAGAAGAGCCCCAAGCCCCGATCGACGATACACCTGACAAGCCAATGGTCGAAACGCGCGAAATTCGCGCCACCCGCGAGCAGATGCGTGATTTCATCACGGGTTCGATAAAAGCAATCCAGCGCACAGTGCCATCGCTGGACGCCTATCACAAGTTTGGCGTCAATCTGTATGTTGCCGGGGCATGTGACGCGTGTAGCGAAAAGCACGCCCTTGATCAAAAAGACGGGCGCATTATCCTGCGCGACTGCATTTCAGCGCTTGGTGCGAACAAGAGCATGGCCGATACGTTCTGCAAGAATGTTGATGCCTATATCCTTGAGCCAAAATACAAGGATATGTACGGTGCTGGCCGCCAGTCCATGGATGCCTATATCAAGGATGAGAAGAGCATCAATTCATCGGTATCCAAGGCGCTTGCCGAATGGAGTGAGAAACCCGCTGCGGGTCCGCAAGGCGCCGCCGGCAAAAAGCTTCATGCGTTGATGTTCACCGACATTGTCAACTCCACGGCCAAAACCCAGGAACTGGGTGATCATGGCGCGCAGCAAATGGTGCATATCCACAACCAGATTGTGCGTACTGCCCTGATCAACAATTATGGCAAGGAAGTCAAACATATGGGTGACGGTATCATGGCCGTCTTCCCGTCATCGGCAAGCTCTGTTGAGGCAGCAATTGAAATCCAGAAGAACATGGCCTCGCACAATGCCAGCCAGGACCTGAAATTCCAGATCCGCATTGGTATCAATGCCGGTGAAGCCATTGCCGAAGAAAATGACCTGTTTGGCAGTGTGGTGCAGCTTGCCGCACGTGTCTGCGCACAAGCAGGAGGCGACGAAACGCTCGTGTCGGAGAATGTCAAAAATACGTATAGTGGCAGCCGGGCGAGTTTCGTTTCACAGGGCACCCGCCAGATGAAGGGCTTTTCAGAACCGATTGAGGTTTTCCAAGTTCAGGCCCGGACCTAAGCCAACCGGCAATTCTGCAAGACATCCAGTGGTTTTGGTAAAATGCTGACCACGGCCAAACCGCACTGCTGCTGTATCTGACTTTCACGACAATCATATCCGGGGAAAGAAAGCCGTTTGCCTAGCTATTGCAGCTGGCGGCAACCTGCAGCTCCATGCGCGCAGCGCGCATGTAAAGTGAATGTGCTCTGCCCATCAAATCAAGAAGCCCTGGCGAGAGAAAGCCGCATTCTTCATGGGAATCTGCAGTACAAATGCGGATATCAACCATCAGGTCATCGATGTCCACCGCATCACACCACGCAATTTCGCCTTCTTCGACGGCACGCACGGCAAGAAGCCACGCCATTGCCCGGATCAACCGCGTGGTCATGCGCATCTCTTCAACGCATTGTGCAGCAGCTTCACGGCTGCTATTTCGCCTGTTTTGCCCCCGATGTGCCGAAAGGTAATTTCGGGCCTCTACCAACAATGTAAAGGCTTCATCGTAGGTACGCGAAAAATGAACAACCGAGAAATTGCCATGATACGACGTCGGGTCGGACGCCGGTGGATGCTCGTACGTCATCTTGAATATATTGGGAAGATCATACATCGCTTCAAGGAAGGAAGCGCACAAATAGAAAGACCGCCCTCTTTCGGGGCGGTCTCACCTCAACCTGCTAAACTTGCCGGACTTTTTTTGGTTTTGTTTTTATTGTGTGCGAACTTTAGCCAGCGCTTTACAAGCGGTCAAGGCTATTCATGGCACAAATGTGACAATACGTATTAACCCGTACTATTTTGCGGATTAAGGTGCACCAAACACGACCAAACAAACGCGCATCGCACGTTTAAATAACTGAGTAGAAAGCAAAAAAGAAAAAGAACCGCCCTGAAAAGGGCGGCTCAGTTTAACAGGGAGGCATCGAAACATCACGTTCGACAAGGGGGCCATCAGATGACCCTCTAATCCACATATAAGACGGCAAGTTTAATTTTCAATTAACCCCAGGTTTAAAAAAATCATCCTCACGTCTAGTATTTGGAAGGTGGTCGCGATGCCGTTCGCCCTCGTTTCAATTTTTGAATAGCGCTTCGGCACCTGCAACTGCGCCTTTGCGATGCGTCAGCGCCTCATCCACATGTTTAATTTCGCGTTCCAGTGCGGCGCGGTAGTCTTTTAGGTTGTCGACTGACATTCCTTCGAGATTACGCGGCAGGCCAAATTCACCACCCTTGAAGATTGCGCCATCTTCTTCGTCCACGATCATCCTCCATTGTTTCCGGCCAGGCTCGGTCATTGAATTTCCTACAAGCCCTAGATAGGTATTAAACGCAGTCTTCGCCAATGAGGTCCTTTTATGTCCAACGCAGATTTTCCAGCTCGTATGAAAGCCGTCGAGATTACCAAAGATGCCGACAAACCCGCACTCGTTGTCGGAGAGATCGCATTACCGGACTATGGACCTGACGATGTTCTGATACGGGTCGCGGCCAGTGGCGTGAACCGGCCTGACCTGATGCAGGTTGCCGGCATGTATCCACCGCCGCCCGGGGCCTCGGAAATTCCCGGTCTTGAATTGGCAGGCGAGATTGTCGCCATTGGTTCAAATGTGACTGACTGGGCATGTGGCGATAAGGTTTGCGCGCTTGTCACCGGGGGTGGCTACGCGCAATATGCAGCGGTTCCAGCAGCGCAATGCCTGCCTGTACCCGACGGCCTTACGATGACGCAGGCCGCCGGGCTTCCCGAGACCTTTTTTACCGTTTGGCACAATGTTTTCGACAAAGCGGCGCTGAAGACGGGCGAGACATTTCTGGTGCATGGAGGGACGTCGGGCATCGGCACTACCGCCATACAACTTGCCAAGGCGTTCGGCGCCAAAGTCATCGCCACCGCAGGATCGCAAGAGAAGTGTCAGGCATGTCGTGACCTTGGTGCGGATGTCGCCATCAATTACAAGACAGAAGACTTTGTCGAGCAGGTCAAGGCAGCAACGGATGGCAAAGGTGCGAACGTTATTCTTGATATGGTCGCAGGTGATTATGTCAGTCGCAATTTCAAGGCAGCGGCGTTTGAAGCACGCATCCTGATCATCGCGTTTCTGCGCGGACCAAAGGCGGAAACCAATTTTACGCCCCTGTTGCTGAAACGCCTTACTCTCATGGGGTCGACATTGCGTGCACAGCCCGTTGCCAACAAGGCGGCAATTGCCAATGCCCTGCGCGAAAAGGTCTGGCCGCTGATTGAGGCGGGCAAAATCGCACCGGTGATTTACAAGACCGTACCGCTTGATCAAGCATCGGAAGCGCACGCCATATTGAAGGGTGGCGCACACATCGGAAAAGTGATACTTGAAGTCGACTGATCGCATTTGGACGAAGGTCTGATATCTTTTATCTGACCAATCCATGGCAACATGAGTATGCTTGCAGTTCGAAAAGAAATATTCTTTTTGCAACGCTGCAACAGATTGTTGCATTTACCCGCACATTGATCGAAAAGAACGCAATGGCGGGTCCGATGATGCGCAGCAACCCTTGTGGTTGACCTTGCTGCATTGCCGGACCACCAAAAGAGATTATATTCTGGGGCAAACATTCCCGCGCTTTTTGGGCCTTATACCCATTGCCGGTCTCCAGAGAGAAAGAAGGAAACAGGAGGAAATATGGCACAGCCCCTCATGCCCAAAGCAACCGCTGTATGGCTTATCGACAATACCGGCTTGTCGTTCCGGCAGATTGCTGCCTTTACCGAGCTGCATGAACTTGAAATTCAGGCTATCGCCGATGGTGATGTTGGCCAGGGTATCGTTGGTCTTGACCCGGTTGCCAATGGTCAGCTGAGCAAAGAAGAAATTGAACGCTGCGAAAAAGATCCGCGCGAACTGCTGAAAATGGCGAAATCTGATCTGCCGCGCCCGCGCGCGCAGGCAAAGGGTGCACGCTATACCCCGGTCTCGAAACGTCAGGACCGCCCGAATGCAATTGCATGGCTTCTCAAACACCATCCGGAACTTTCCGATGCACAGGTTTGCAAGCTGATTGGCACCACCAAGGACACCATTGGCAAGATCCGTGATCGGACGCACTGGAATTCAGCAAACCTTGCGCCGCGTAACCCGGTTACCATGGGTCTTTGCACCGAGCTTGACCTTGAAAAGCAGGTTGTGATCGCGCGCTCGAAGAACCCGGAAAAAATCGCCAAGGATGTCGAGCCGGATCCGCTGCCCGAAGAACTCCAGATCAATCCGGAACCGGATTATCCGGGCAAGAAAGGCGAAGAGAAGAAAGAAGAGCCGAAAACTTCCGATTATATGGAAGCGGCAGAAAACCTCTTCAAATCCTGATCAAATTCAAAGGGCCGCCCGTTGGGCGGCCTTTTTATTTCCCGATTACGCATCCCGCGCGTAAGGTTTGTTTCATAGTATTGCCGCGAAACGGTAACGCAACCGACATGGATGCCACATACCATTCGCCAGCTTTTCGAACGAACAACACCGAAGAAACGTTTCCATGCAAAAACGTCCAACCGAACGCCAGGCCGGCATCGTCGAACTTGTCCGTGCAGACGGCTTCCGCACCATCGAACAGCTTGCTGAACGCTTTGATGTGACCCCACAGACCATCCGGCGTGACGTCAATGCCCTGTGTGACGAGGGTTTGCTACGTCGTCGCCACGGTGGTGTCGAACCCGCGCTTGAACATGAAAACATCGCGTATCGGGCCCGCAAGGTCCTCAACGTCAATGACAAGCGCAAGATTGCCGCCCTTGTCGCGCGCGAGATCCCCAACGGAGCATCCCTGTTCTTTTCGATTGGTACCACGCCGGAACTGGTCGCCAATGCATTGCTGCAGCATCGAGACCTTCGGATCTTTACCAATAACCTCAATGTCGCCTATGTCGCGGCCACCAATGACAGCTTTGAAGTCACCCTGATTGGCGGGCGTCTGCGCAACCGTGACCGCGATGTTCTTGGCCCCGAGGTCGAGGCGTTCTTTAACAGCTACAAGGTGGATTACGGTATCTTTGGCGTTGGCGGAATTGATCCGGACGGCAGCCTTCTTGATTTCGATGAACAGGAAGTCCGC
Source organism: Thalassospira sp. UBA848 (assembly GCF_002295455.1). NCBI lineage: Bacteria > Pseudomonadati > Pseudomonadota > Alphaproteobacteria > Rhodospirillales > Thalassospiraceae > Thalassospira > Thalassospira sp. UBA848. The sequence continues at coordinate 10,926 of NZ_DBGS01000028.1, forward strand.
GCCCGGTCTGCAATTCTCAAGAATGCGCGCAAATCCTATCTGGTCGCCGATCACACCAAGTTTGGCCGCAACGCGGTTGTGCGCGGCGGCTCCATCCGCGATGTCAGCGCGTTCTTCACCGACTGCCCGCCACCCGACCATATTGAGCAGATCATTGATGAGTCTGGTGTTGCGCTCCATGTTCCCGAGGCAGGCACAGACTTCCCGACCTTTGTCATTCCCGATGATCACGACTGATCATTATACGGCAAAAAAACACCCGCTTTTGATTTCAAAAGCGGGTGCAAGGGTGCTCCGTTAACAAGGGAGCGGGAGTATGCATCGGTGATGAAGAGGTTATCTATTTCGCATATCCGATCTCTTTGAGGACCTCGGCGATTTCGGGAAGGATTGCCGGATCATCAATCGTTGCCGGGGTGTTATAGCTTTCACCATCGGCGATGGAACGCATGGTCTTGCGCAGGATTTTGCCCGACCGGGTTTTTGGCAAACGGTTGACGACTGTGGCCTTTTTAAAGGCCGCAACCGGGCCGATCTGATCCCGGACCATGGCAACAATTTCTGCCAGAATGGCGTCATGCGGGCGGGTAACACCCGACTTCAACACGACAAATCCCAGCGGCAACTGCCCTTTCAGATCATCATGGACACCAATCACAGCACATTCGGCAACATCGGGATGACCGGACAATACTTCTTCCATGCCGCCAGTCGAAAGGCGGTGACCCGCAACGTTGATAATGTCATCCGTACGCGACATGACATAGATATAGCCATCTTCGTCAATGAAGCCCGCGTCGCCAGTGGCGTAGTAGCCAGGAAACTCTTCAAGATAGGATGACTTGAAGCGATCCTCGTTCTGCCAAAGAGTGGGCAGTGTTCCCGGTGGCAACGGCAATTTGGCCGCCAGCGCACCAATCTGCCCGCGCTCAAGAGGTTTTCCGGCCTCGTCGAGAACCTGAACATCCCAGCCACAGGCCGCAACCGTCGGCGATCCGTATTTGATCGGCAGCAGTTCAATTCCGCGCGGGTTTGCACAGATTGACCAGCCCGTTTCTGTCTGCCACCAGTGGTCAATCACCGGCACACCAAGACTGTTCTCAGCCCATTGCAGGGTATCGGGATCTGATCGTTCGCCGGCAAGATAAAGGGCCTCAAGGCAGCTCAGATCGTAATTGGCCATATGGGCCGCCTTGGGATCATCGCGCTTGATCGCACGGAAAGCTGTGGGTGCGGTAAACAGGACTTTGACGTTGTGCTGGGAAATGACCCGCCAGAACGCCCCGGCATCCGGGGTCCCGACCGGTTTGCCTTCGAACATGACGGTCGTACACCCTGCCAGAAGCGGCGCATAAACGATATAGGAATGCCCGACAACCCAGCCAACATCGGATGCCGCCCAGTAAACGTCACCGGCTTCCACACCATAGATGTTTTTCATCGACCAGTGCAGGGCAACCATATGCCCGCCATTGTCACGCACAACGCCCTTTGGCTGTCCCGTCGTGCCGGATGTATAAAGCACATACAGCGGATCAGTCGCGTCAACCGGGACACAATCGGACGGGGCGGCTTTGGCGCACTCCACTTCCCAGTCATAGTCACGCCCATCTATCAACAGCGCATCACTTTGCGGGCGCTGGAAAAGAATGACGCTGTCAGGCTTGTGCTTGGCCATGGCAATGGCCTTATCAAGCAGCGGTTTGTATTCAATAACCCGGGAACCCTCGATGCCGCAGCTTGCCGTCAGGATCAGTTTCGGCTTGGCGTCATCAATACGTGTTGCCAGTTCGTTGGAAGCAAAGCCACCAAACACCACAGAGTGGATCGCACCAATACGCGCACAGGCCAGCATTGCCATCGCGGCCTGCGGGATCATCGGCATATAGATGATGACGCGATCTCCCTTGGTCACGCCGCGTGCATGCAGCGCACCCGCCAGACGGGCGACCTCGTCACGAAGATGCGTGTAGGTAAATGTTTGAACCGTATTTGTGACCGGGCTGTCATAGATCAGGGCGGGCTGATCACCACGGCCATCTTCAATATGGCGATCCAGCGCGTTGTAGCAGGTATTGACCTTCCCACCGCTAAACCAGCGGTAAAATGGTGGGTTGCTGTCATCAAGCACACGGTCCCATTTCTTGTACCAGGAAATGTTTTCAGCAGCTTCTGCCCAAAAGCCTTCCTTGTCGGCGATCGAACGTTCGTAGATTTCCTGGTAGCGACCGGTCATTGGTAAAAAACCCTCCCGCGGCGGTTTGTCTGACGTCCAGATCCGGACGCCTGCGTAGCGCTATATATGTAAATCGGCATCATAATACCGATTTAATTTGCGCATACCCCTTAGACATTGGTAGAGCCCTGTAACCCTTTGTATTCTGCGGATTACAATCACTCAAATCAGGTGCACGACTGATCCCAAACACCAGAGGATTCGTATACGTGCGCAGTACAAACATTTATGTGGGAAGTCGCCCATGGTTTTGAAGTGCATACACAAAGATGCCGCCTCATGCGTGGGCGACAGTATGAGGCGGCAAAAGCAAGAGTTAGGAAATCTGTGAGGTCGTCAAACCATTCGGGTGGCAGATCGCGCGTTCTTGCTCACGCGATTGACCATGCCCGAACGGCTAATGGGTTATTCGGTTTATCTCGTCCTTGATTTCAAGCTTGCGACGTTTAATGTCTGCGACAACGGAATCGTCGGGCGCCGGGCGGCGCGTCTCGAGGTGGAGTTCCTGCTCAAGTGCAGCATGTTTGGCAGTAAGAGCTTCGATATGGCTTTGAACGCTCATTCGCCTACTCCTTATTTCTGACATTGCCCACAAGAAGATGGTATTAATTTCGTAACATGATTTCCAGTGTTTCAATCATGATCGTGAACAGGAACACAGTCCGGTAAGGAACGGTATGACGCAAAAAGATCGACTTATCATTGGCATAACCGGCGCGTCCGGGGTGATTTACGGCATACGTTTTTTACAGCTGCTGAAGAATGCGCCAACCGAGACTCATCTGGTCCTTTCCAAAGCAGCCGAGCGCACGATCGCCTATGAAACCGATTTTAAAATCCGCGAAATCAAGGAGATGGCGAACGTTGTCCACGAAAATGCAGACATCGGCGCCCCGATTGCATCAGGTTCTTTTCGCACACGCGGCATGATTATCGCCCCATGCTCCATGAAGTCTCTGGCCGAGGTTGCAAGCGGAGTCGCGGATAATTTGATCGCACGCGCAGCCGATGTGATCCTCAAAGAGCGCAAGCGTCTGGTGCTTATGGCGCGTGAAACGCCACTTCATGCCGGCCATATCCGCAACATGGCACAGGCCACGGAAAACGGCGCCATCATTGCCCCGCCGGTCCCGGCATTTTATGCCCGTCCACAGTCACTTGATGAAATGGTGACGCAAAGCTGCGCACGCGTTCTTGATCTGTTTGAAATTGATCTGCCAGAAACCGCGCGCTGGGGCGATAGCGACGCCGCCAATCCGATCCCTGTTACCGGCAAACCCAAAACGCGCAACTGAATTGATCGGGCACTAGGCAATCCCCATTAGCCGGGTCAAATCGCCAAGTGCCTTGTCACACACCGCCTGATCAAGTTCAAACCTGTTGGGTGACAAATAGGCATGGGCAGGCGCCAGAAGGTCGTCACTGGGGACCGTTTCCACCGCATCGCAAAGAATGTGCTGCTCGATCCGTTCGGCCTGCAATTCGTCTGATTTGACTTTTTGGCGCAGTTCCTGGGCACTTGCCCTTGGATCATCACGCAAATGACGCCGCGTGTGGCGAAGTGGCTTGATCACGTTTTCGCGCCAGTCGCGCACTGCGCCTTCGAGCGAGGAAATACTGAGCGGCGCGAGCCCCTTTTGACCCAAAAAGAACATGAATAGCAGCATGTTAACATCAAGGTCGCAACGTTCCTGAAGATCAAGACACAGCTTCGCCACGCCGTCACGACCATACATCTCAACCATAAAGGCCCAGACTTCTTCCTGATCCATTCCCAACCTGCTTGTATAATTTTATGATCAGACTGTTTTCGCTGTTCGGGCGACTTTGGGCGGATGCCCAAGATAGGCACCAAGCCCCTTTGCGGTCGAGACCATCGTGCCCGCAGTATCAACAAGGCGTGGCCCGACAATAACATCTTCCATCGCAACATCGACCACCTTGCGTTGCTGCCACGCGCACACACGATCAAACTTTTGCTGCGCAATCAGATCCACCGCATGCACGCCAAAGGCCGATGCAATCACCCGGTCGCGTGGTGATGGTGTCCCGCCACGCTGAACATGGCCGAGGACCGTAACACGGGTTTCCCATCCTGTCCGTGCACCCAGTTCATCGGCCAACCAATGCCCGACCCCGCCATACCGGATTTTCTGACCATCATCACCCACCGTGACGGCAGAACCGTCATCGCGTTTGACGGCCTCGGCAACAATCACCAGGGCATGGTTTCGGCCACTTTTGCGAATATTGAGACAATGCTGGGTCAGTTCATCCAGATCATAATCCATTTCCGGAATCAGGATCACATCCGCCCCGCCAGCCACCCCGGCAAACAACGCGATATGCCCGGCATCACGCCCCATGACCTCAAGGATCATGATGCGGTCATGCGATGCCGCAGTTGGCTGCAAGCGATCAAGCGCGTCGGTCGCAACATTCACAGCCGTCGTAAATCCAATGGAATACTCTGTTTGGGCAAGATCGTTATCGACCGTTTTGGGAATCCCAACCAGATTGATGCCGCCCATTTTGGCCAGCCGATGCAAGATTGCCATGCTGCCATCGCCGCCAATCCCGATCAGCGCATCCAGACCAAGTTTGCGGTAGCCTTCTATTACCTCGTTTGACCGGTCGGCAAAACTGCCATCCGCCATCGGGTAATGGAACGGATCGCCCTTGTTCACAGTGCCCAAAATCGTCCCGCCAAGGCGCAGCATCCCGTCATTGTTGATCTGATCATTCAAATCGATCGCCTGGGGCGGATCCTGCATCAATCCATGGGTTCCCTGCCGAATGCCGACAACATCCCAACCATAACCAAGTACAGCACGCCGGACGACAGCAAGAATAACCGCATTCAATCCGGCACAATCACCGCCACTGGTCAAAACTCCGATCCGCATCTGCTTTCTTCCCAATCGTGCCAATATTGTTTTACAGGGTGGTACAAATCCTATGGGTTGCCAACATGATATCTGGTATTATCCCATCCCCTCGCATTGGTTATTAAGCTGGATCAAAAATGGACGAAATCAATCAGATCGAGATTGAAAAGAAACTTCTTTCGCTCCGCGAGGAACACCGTGATCTGGATGTGGCCATCGAACAAATGTCTCAGGCGCCACATCATGATCAGCTGCGACTCGGCCGCATGAAAAAGCGCAAACTGGCGCTTAAGGATGAAATCCTTTATGTCGAATCGCAGCTGGTGCCAGACATCATCGCCTGATTTCTGAAACGTGTACCCTGCAGTCGGAAATGCACACACCGATTTGACCGCATTTCCTGCAGTTGGAAACACGCATACGCGCGATGAACGCCCTAAGCGGAAAAAGGATTGTCAGATTCCCTGGGGAATGCGGGTCAGCTGTGCCAGATACATTTCCTTGTGCGCACGCAAGGCCGCGTCCGCCGCGATCAAAACCGATTTGGGCGTGTCACCGCTTTGCGCATGGCGCAGACCAAAAACGGGGACGACCATGATCGGTTCGTCATTGTGCACATATGGATGCTGATTAAGCCAGCGGGTGATGGCGTCCACGCGCTGCCAGATATCTTCTTCGTCGACATTGTACATCAGTGCCGCAAAGTCATTGCATCCAAGATATCCAAGATGATGCGGCGACATGATGAAATCGGCCATAATGCGACGGACATAATTGAACAAACCTTCCTTGCAGTCCTGTCCATGCCGTTGAAGAATATCATCAATATTGGCCAGTTCGCACATCAACAGCGTTCGGCTTGTACGATCCGCACCGACCAGTGACATTTCATTTTCAAGGATTTGCAAAAAGGCCGGTCGGCTGATGGCACCGGTAAAGGTATCGCGGCCTTCATTGCGCGCGAGATGCGCCTGCCGCTGTTTCAGATCGCTCAGATTCTCGGTAAGTCCGTTGATGCGCACCATCAAGCGGCCAATAGCCTGCTCTACCGCTGGCGTCACCTGATTGTCGGGTATACCCAGAACGTTTGCCATATCAAGGGTACGATAGGGTGCCTCGTCCACGCTATCTGGCACATCATTGGTATCAATGTCGACTTGATGATCCTTACTTGGCGCACGACGGCGCCCGGCATCCTTGCCATACGCAAAGATCCCATACGGGCTTGATGGATAACGTCCATCACCGCCCCCCATCGAGGGTGTCGTTGATCCTGGTCTTGTGACTTTCATGTCTGACCTTCGTGTGCTACCTGCACAGTTATATGAGATAAAGGTAAATAATAGATCAAAAACCCAACCAGTTCATCTCATTTTTATATCCCTATCCAGTATAGTTTCGTAATACCTTGGAATAGATAAAAGATTTCAGTTTCACCGCATCCGGATTTCCCGGTTTGTGCTGATCTCCAATGCATCAAGCAGGCTTGCATGATAGGGCCTGCTGCATATAATGCGGGCCTTCATGAAACCGCCCGAAAACGGAGCCGCCAATATGAGCGATCAAACCCCGGTCATCGGCATCATCATGGGAAGCCAGTCGGACTGGGAAACCATGAAAAATGCGGCTGATGTCCTTGATGCGCTGAACGTCGCGTACGAGACAAAAATCGTCTCCGCCCATCGCACACCTGATCGTCTGTATGACTATGCCAAAACGGCAAAGTCGCGCGGCCTCAAGGTCATCATTGCCGGTGCCGGCGGTGCGGCCCACCTTCCGGGCATGGCAGCGGCGATGACCCCGCTTCCGGTTCTGGGTGTTCCGGTTCAAAGCCGCACACTCAAGGGCCTTGATAGCCTGCTTTCCATCGTTCAGATGCCGGGCGGCGTTCCGGTCGGAACCCTTGCCATTGGCTCAGCCGGGGCAAAGAATGCCGGTCTAATGGCAGCCGAAATCATGGCGCTGATGGATGATGGCCTTGCAGCCCGCCTTGATGACTGGCGCGCGGCCCAAACCGCATCGGTCGCAGACGAGCCGGTCGACCCGGCACCCTGATCTCCTGATCTGAAAAAGGCGCCCCGACGGGGCGCGTTTTTGTTTGATTGCACCAGATTTGACGATTGCCCGACAGATGGGCGAGTTTTGATCGAGGAATACATGACGGATTTCGACACGCGCATCATCGCCCCGGGCAGCACCATTGGCATCATGGGCAATGGTCAGCTTGGCCGCATGGCAGCCTTCTGTGCGGCGGAGCTTGGCTATAAGGTTCATGTTTTTGGTCCGGGCGCAGACAGCCCGACCGAACAGGTCAGCGCCAAGGCAACGGTCGCCGATTACAACGACCTTGATGCGCTGCGCGCCTTCGCCAAGGATGTCGATGTTGTGACGTTTGAATTTGAAAACGTCCCGCATGACAGTGTCAAACTGCTTTCGGAAATCGTGCCGGTCCGTCCGGGCTGGAAATGCCTGCATATCTCGCAGAACCGCCTGCGTGAAAAGACGTTCTGTAACGACCATGGTATCGGTACCGCCCCGTTTGAAGCGGTACGATCACTCGCCGACCTTGAAGCCGCTGTTGCCAGGCTTGGTCGCCCGTCGGTTCTGAAAACCACCGAAATGGGCTATGACGGCAAGGGTCAGGTCAAGATTGCCGCAGATACCGATCTTGGCGAAGCATGGTCTGAAATGAACGGTTCCGAGGCCATCCTTGAAGGCTTTATCTCGTTCGAGCGCGAGATTTCAGTGATTGTTGCGCGCGGCGTTAAAGGCGACACCGCCTGCTTCTGCCCGGTGGAAAACGTGCACACCAATCACATCCTTGATGTCACCGTCGCCCCGGCCGAAATTGCCGACGACCTGTCCAGCAAAGCCGAAGACATCGCGATCAAGCTGGTCAGTGCGATGGAGTTTGTCGGGCTTCTGGCGGTTGAGATGTTTGTGACGACCGATGGTGACATTCTGGTCAACGAAGTCGCCCCGCGCCCGCACAATTCCGGCCACTGGACGATTGATGCCTGTGTCACCAGCCAGTTCGAACAGTTCATTCGTGCGGTGTGTGGCCTGCCGCTGGGCGATCCGGCGCATCATTCCAAGGCGCGTATGAAAAACCTTTTGGGTGATGACATCGATGACTGGCAGGCAATTTTGACCGAGCCGAACGCAAAGCTGCACCTATATGGCAAGGCCGAAGCAAAGCCAGGCCGCAAGATGGGCCATGTGACGTGGGTTCTGCCGAAATAAGGCACCAGCCGCCCGCTGATCTGATTAATACCCCGCCCCGGATACCAAACGTATCCGGGGCTTTTTCATATGTTTCCCATGACGTTACACGAAGCGTCACACGAAAGATGACGCGGCTGGCATTTTATGCCCAGTCGATTGGCATCCGGTTTGCTGTTGAAGGGGCAGGAAACTCTTTACGGATGACATGTGATGAAAAAGCTTCTGATCATTCTTTCACTGACACTTGGGCTGATCGCTGTTGAAAGCCGAACCAATGCCGCGATGGCGGTACCGGGGGCGGCGGGCTTTCCCGAAGTGATCGAAGGCGACAAGCTGCGTTTTGGTAATCTGATTGTCGAACTGTTTGGCATTCGCGCACCGAAACCCGGCATGATCTGCCGGGCCGGGTCGGTTGAATTCCAGTGCGGTGCTGCTGCTGCCCAAGCGCTTGATCGCATCATTGAAAACTACGCCATCAAATGCCAGCAGGTCTCGGATGTACAACTGTTCCCGATGCTGACCGAATGCCAGATGGGGCAAAATGATCTGAACCGCCTGATCCTGCGCGCCGGCTGGGCCATGGTCGATATGGTCAGCTGCGATAGCCATCCAAGCTGTGCGACTTATTTGCACGACCAGCAGTTCGCCAAGGACAACAAAAAGGGCATCTGGATGGGCACCCCGCCGTCTGAGCTGGTTGCCCTGGCCGCCAAGCCGGTCAAACATGACCTTCAGAAAACCGATGACGCCACAGCCCTTGAAAACATGCTTGAAGAAACGCGTGAGCAGGAACGTCCAGAAACCCCGATCTCCATCGATCTGGCTTCCGAGATGGAAGAAGCCAACGCACCCGACATGACGCTTCTGAGCTTCCTGACCAATACCTTCTGATCAGGCCCCGTCACAACGCCTGCAAAAGTTTCCGTGCCTCAAAACGCAAAACGCCACCTGCGGCATGCACGGTGGCGTTTTTGTTTTCCAGGGGCGTCGAAGGCTGTTTATCAGCCACCAAACTGACGACGCATCCGGGATGGCGTTGGCATACAACGCGCAACCTTTGCCCCCATCTTGAACGGCGCAGCGGCAATCTTGCCTGCCTTGCCAATTTTGGCGGTGATTTTCGGGATCTGCATGACATTGCCAATCCGGCGGTCCAGAAACGCCCAGCTATCGGCGTGACCTTCGGACGTATCATCAAGCCAATAGGCAAGCGTCGATCCATAGACACCGGCAAGCAACATGCGTTTGGTGTACCAGTTGTGATCGGTCGAGGTATCCCCAGCTGCAATCCACATCTTGTCGACCGTCCCATGGGTTAGTTTCAAGCCAAGGGCGGCATTCTGTGGCAAGGCCAGAAAGGCAAGAGCCGCACGCACGGTGTCTTTCTGATCCTCAACCAGATCAAGGCGGGTCTTGACCGCCGTCGCAATGCGATCACGAATTTTCAGGTTCTCAAGGCCCTTTTCATCAAGGGCGGTCATCATCTTGCGATCCGTCAGCTCGACATAGGTACTGATGGCCTGACGAATGCCATTGGGCAGCAAACGATCAACCTCACCCGGCGCAAGATCAAGGTCCTCTGCCCCAGCCTTTAGCGCCTGTTTGGTCCAGCCATCAAACGGCACATGCTCAAGGGCTGCCTCGACCAGTGCTCCGCGCTGGGCTTGCAGACGGGTCATGCTTTCAGTAACAGACATTCAGGCCTCCTCGTCATCAGATGCTGCGTCAGTTGTCGCCGACTGCCTAAAGTTAGTCTCGGGCGGGTTTTCGCGCAATTCCTCGTTAAATCCAAGCAACGACATATCTTCCATACGTTCGGGATACATCACCCCGATCAAATGATCATATTCGTGCTGGACAACCCGCGCATGGAAGCCACCGGCGGTGTGTTCCACACTTTCGCCCTTCTCATTTAACCCGCGGTAACGGATTTTGTTCCATCGCGGCACCACCCCCTGAAGGCCGGGGATGGACAAACACCCTTCCCAGCCATCGACGATTTCATCGCCAATCGGCTCTATTTCGGGATTAATCAGGACACTTAAAGGAACTTCACCATCATCGGGATCGTCGCTTTTGCGAAGTGCTGGCACGTAATAGACCATGATCGCCAATGATTGAAACACCTGTGGTGCCGCAAGGCCAACGCCCCCGGCATCCTTCATGGTGTCCTTCATATCAGCGATCAGGCGCTGAATTTCGGGATCAAGCGGGTCTTCGACACGGTCGGCGACGCGGCGCAGAACCGGGTGGCCCATCCGGGCAATTTTCAGGATCGACATGGCCCTATATCCAACCAAAACCGACCGTCTGTAAAGCCCCTATGCGCCCCCGGGCCGCAAAGCCTTTAATGACCAGAGAAGACCAAGGTCTGGATCGGCCAGATCAAAGCTTGCACACGCAGCAATACCGCATGCACCGCCCCGACTGTTTGCACCATATGCAGAAACAGCCAGCGACCGGCTCCAATCTCCGGGTCTTCAAGCTGGTCATGGGTGTTCGTATAGGCATTGGCAACGCATTTACTGCCCAAAGGCACATCTTCGACCGTTTCCGGATAAAGCGGTACCATCTTGGCAAGGAACGTTCCGGGCTGTGCGCGCTCGGTAATTTCAAGCAAACGATCACTTGGCCGGAACTGACCGGCGGCGATGACCGGCTGTACGTCCGTCACCACCATCGGAATAATTTCAAATGGAAGCGACGCACAGGTCACCTCTGTGATCACGCCGGGCTTAACCACCTGTGTTGCGATCTGGGCAAAGCCCGCCTGATAGATGGTTTCCCCGTCCTTTTCCGGAACCAGAATTCCCGCCGGACGCAGGACCGGGCTTACAAAGTCGCCAACCTGCAAGGCAAATTGTTGAATCTTCCCGGCCACACCTGCCCGGACCACAGTTTTGGAAAGCTCTGCCTCGGCTGACCTTAGCGCGGCCTGCGCATTGGCAAGCTGGGCAGGCAGCAGGCTTTCAAGTTTGGTTTCAATCACCGTCTTGCTGGCAAGTGCGGCATTCAGCCCACCTTGCCGGGTTGTCAGGGATACTTCCAGACGTTCGACCTCGCGGCGTGATACCGCATTGTTCCCGCGCGACAAAAGATCGGCTTTGACTTCAAGCTCGTCGCGCACCTGATTATAGGCCCCACGTGCCTGTTCGACATTGCCCTCTGCCACCGCAAGATCGGCACGGGTGACATCCATCTGGGCACGGATTTCGGCAATGCGCTGTTCAGCCATGGCAACGGCTTCGCGTTCTACGCGGTTATCAATGCGAAACAGCGGATCCCCACCGGCCACGACCTGATCATTTTCAACATAGATCTCGACCACACGCCCGCCTTTTTCCGGCAGGATCGTGACGGTTCGGAAGAACGATGACACATTCACCGTCGATGGATGGAAATAGAAAATAGTCGCAATAAGCGTGATCGTCAGGATCGCACAGGCAACAATGCCATAGCGCAGCTCGTACCAGACGGAAAACAGGGTGATTTCCTTTCCGATCCGTTTGCCCTGTTTGTAACGACGGAACAGGTAATCGGGCAGGATGGTGAACAGCGAACACAGAAGAAGCTCAAACATCTTTGGAAGCCTCCTGCGTCACAGAATTGCTTGACCCGTCCGAGTCGTTAATCACACCTTTCTTGCGGGCCATGGCTTTGACAGAGTCGGCAATCGACTGGATCGGGCTATAGAAATCCGGCACCTGCACGACTGCAATCACAAGAGCCGCCAACCAGAACAGGTTGTTATGGGTGAACAGCGCCAATAGCGTCAGGATACTGATGAGCTGGATTTGCGTGTGGTTGGCGTGATGGGCCATCCGTTCGGGCAATGAATGCAGGCTCAGATAAAGCGCACCAAGGCCAAACACGGCCAAAACCACAAACCAGACGACCATGGTGAACAAAATATCTGTTTCACCTGGGGCAGTGACAAAGAACGGCGCATGTAAAATCGCCGTTTCGCGCAGACCACCTTCCATTTCTGCTCCTCCGAGCTGCTCAAAGATCCCGCCCGGAGAACCGGGAACATCAGGTCGTTTACCCGACCCTGGTCAGGCGATAGCCGCTGTTATCTCGAAGCATTATACAACTTTTGGTTAAATTTTCGATACAATCATCACCACCGGATATTGCCGCGACCAGAACAGTGAAACCGGTTTTGTTACCCAAAGAGTTTGTCATGGGACGGCAAATAAACGCCAAAGGCGAATATCCCCTTCCCTCTTTTCTTTTTCGCCGCTTTGCACTATATACAGCCCACGGTCATTTTGGCCATACAACCAACCGGGGGGCATTCCGCACTCCGGGTGTTTTTGTTTTTTTGAAAGGAGCGTGGTTTCCGTGCAGGTAATCGTTCGCGACAACAATGTCGATCAGGCTCTGAAAGCGCTTAAGAAAAAGATGCAGCGTGAGGGCATTTTCCGTGAGATGAAACTCCGTCGCCACTTTGAAAAGCCGTCGGAGAAGAAAGCTCGCGAAGGGGCGGAAGCAATCCGTCGTGCCCGCAAGCTGGAGCGTAAGCGCATCGAGCGCGAAGGCTTCTAGTCTTTTTCACTTTCGGGGTATCTCGAACGTGACTGTACGATCGAATTTAGTTCGCTAAATTCGGACCCGTGCGCCAAACCCGCCTCGGAGCAATCCGGGCGGGTTTGGTTTTT
>NZ_DBGS01000074.1:0-5680 GCF_002295455.1 Thalassospira sp. UBA848
TTATGGGCAATTTCAAACAGCTGATCGTCATCAAGCCCGATCAGCGGGCTTTTAAGCACCTCGGCCAGTGTCAGGTCATCTTCGGGCATCAACAGGAACCGCCCGAATGCCACCAGATCCATCACCGCAAGCTGATCGGTGATTTGCATGCGGTCGACACCGGCAACGGGAACATTGCGTTCCTTAAGCGCCTTGACGACCTCATCGACAAAGGCAGTACGACGGCGCACAAGGATCATGAAGTCACCTGCGCGCACCGGACGGCCACGCGATGTCAGATTTTCCTTTGCATCAATCGCATGGCGGATGCGCCCGGAAATGACGCGGGCAAGGCGAATTTCCGGATCTTCAAGGCGGACAATTCGGGTCGGTGGTGTCCAGGGGTCTTCGGGTGCGCGCTCTTCGGGTTCCACCGCAGGCCAAAGTTCAATCCGCCCGGCCTGTCCGACACGGAATGGGCTGTGCTGCACGTCTGCCCCGTCATCACCGACCCCTTGCCGTGCCACCGGACCGGCAAAGACACGATCCACCGTGCCCAGCACCGCATCGGTGGACCGGAACGAGATGTTCATCGGAACTTCGCGCCAGTCGGCAGCAATTTCACGCGCCCGTTCACGGAAATAACGGCGCATTTCAGCAAACTTTTCCGGATCAGCACGCTGGAAGCTGTAAATCGATTGTTTCGCATCCCCAACGGCAAAGATGGTACGCGGCTTATCGGCATGACGCGCGGCATCGATAAAGAATTCCTCGGCCAGAATACGCACCACTTCCCACTGTTCGGGGTTGGTATCCTGCGCCTCGTCAATCAGGACATGATCCAGGCCTTCATCAAGCTTGAACAACACCCAGCCAGCAATCCCGGCCTGACGTTGCAAAAGCTGCAAACTGGTCAGAATCAGGTCATCGTAATCAAGGCGGGCATGCAGGGCCTTTTTGGTGGCGTAGCGATCAAGCATCGCATTGCCGATGGTAATTAGTGCCGATGTCGCACCGGCCATTGCGGCGGCCTTGCGTTGGCGATCGACTTCAACCAGACGCGCACATTCCTGTTCAAGCGCATCGGCCCCCATCGGGTGATTTTCAGCCGCACCCTTGGTGATCAGTTTGGCGCGCGGTTCACCGGCCGTGGTGAAAAAGACGCTGCGATATTCGTTAAACACCGCAAGACGATCTTCAACAGTCGTCTTTTCAAGAAACAGCGCCAATGCGGGGACACGTGCCTTATCGGTTTTGGTTCCAGCCTCAAGCGCTGCCAGCCCGCGCATCAAGCCATCCCGGTCAAAGGCATCATCGGAAAGGGCCTTGGTCAGAATGGTTTCATCATCAAGCCCAACGGGCACGCCAAGCGCCTTATAGACCGCATCGCGCATGCGTTTGGCCCCGCCCAGATTGGCCAGCATGCGCTTCAGGCGACCACGTTCGCGGGCAAGCTCGCTCATGACCTCGCCAAAGGCACCTTCGCGGACCTGTCCGGTGACGACCGAAAGGGCATGGGCCAGATCATCATCACGGCCGGTTCGGGCGAATGCCAGGACCTCTTCCTGCACATCGGCCATGGTTTCAGCGGCTGTGCGGTCATCCATGATTTCAAAATGCGGCGCCAGACCGGCTTCCAGCGGGAAGCGGCGCAACAACGACTGACAGAAGGCATGAATGGTCTGAATCTTCATTCCGCCCGGTGCATCCAGCACACGGGCAAAAAGCTGGCGCGCGCGGATGGTTTCGTCGCTACTGGGTGCTGCACCGGCAAGGTTGGCGAGATCGGCCTGAAGGTCGCGATCCTCCATCGTGGCCCACAGACCCAATCGTTCATTCACACGGTTGGCCATTTCGGCCGCCGCGGCCTTGGTAAAAGTCAGACAAAGAATACGATGCGGCTCGGTGCCAGAAAGCATCAGGCGCAAGACGCGATCAGACAGCACCTTGGTCTTGCCAGCACCTGCCGAGGCCGACACCCAGACAGATGCCGTCGGATCAGACGCATTGCGTTGCAGGACATTGGGGTCGGTTCCGCGCATTTCGGTCATGACGCATTCCCTTCGCTAACATCCTGTTTTGCGTCGATGTTAGCGCTATCATCAACATCCTCGCTGCCCATCCATTCCCGCAGACGGGCAAGATGGACATAGTCGGAATATTTCGGCGCATGATCGGGATGCGGCACACTGAGATAGGGGGTTGCAGGATCGGCAAAGGCCGCCGCCAACCCATTCACACCATCCACCGCCGCGTGTGCGAGTTCGGCCGGGGTCGTTTTCATGCGGCCCGTGTTGATTTCAACGATCTCCCCTGCCGGATCCCCGCCCGAGAGTTTCCAGAACGCCATGCTGGCCGGGGGACCGGCGGGCACATCGCCAAAACCGCCCTTTTCGGCAATGGCGGCTTCAAGCGGCAATTGCGGCGCAAACCCGTTGGCAACATCGCCCTGACTGGGTGGTGCGCCGGTTTTATAATCAATGATCGCAATCCCGCCATCGCGCAGCTGATCAATGCGGTCGGCACGGGCATAGACCTGAAAACCGCTGCTGGTATCAAGGGTTCCGGCCTGCTCGGCATAGGATTTCCGCACGGCATCCCGGCGCGCTGCTTCAGTCTGGATGAACCATTTGGCGATGCGCTCGAACCGTGGCCACCAGAAGGCCCAAAGACCGGGACGTGCGGCCAGCGGCTTGAACACTTCACGACCAATGATCAGCAATTCATGTTCGCCATCCGGTGGCAAATGTTCGGGATGGCGGGCGATGAACTGATCAAGGGCGTCGTGAATCAGGTTACCGTAATCGGCGGCACCGGGATCTTCGTCGATACCATCAAGCTTGCGCAGACCAAGGATGTGACGGGCATAGATCGCATAGGGGTCACGCATCCATGTTTCGATCTGGGTCACCGACAAACGATCCGGGCGGGCGGATACGGGTGGCTTGGGTGCGGGGCGACCGATTTTAACCCGCATGTCCGGCGCGGGTTCATCAATCAGATCGGCCAACGCACGCCATTCCACAGCATCAGGCTTTTCCATCGACACGCCTGATTTACGCAGAATATTTTCAATCCGTAGCAACCAGCGTGACGGCACGGTTGGCGTGCCTTCGATACGCAATGCACGGGTCATCACCACATCGGGCGAACAAAACAGTTGCTGGAAATCATGCGCCGATTGCCCAACACGGTGTTCGGGGGCGGGCAAGCCGAAATTGCGACGCATCGGGCGGCTCATCCACGGATCAGCCCCGGCTTCGGGCGGCCAGACGCCTTCATTAAGACCACCCAGAATGGTCAGATCGGCCTGCTGCATCTGGGCTTCGACCGTGCCCCAGATAAACAGGCGCGGATGTTTGCCGTAACGCGGACGCACGGCACGATCCGCCATCAGGGCATCGAGAAACGCGCTATACCGATTGCCCGGCATCGGCGCGAAATCCGTCAGCGCATTAAGCAATTCATGGACGAAATCCGCCAATGCCTCACCCGCTTCGCCGCGCCACAGGCGATCCGCGCCGGTTTGGGTATCACTGGCCGCCAGTGCCTCAGCCGCCGTAACATGACTGCGCAGCAGATGCACTGGCGCGTGCGTTTTATCGCCGGTCAGATCATCAATCGGATCGAGACATGTTTTGATGCGTTCCACCAGATCACTAAGGCGCGCATGATCATCGCGGATAAGTTCAATCCGACCAATGGCACTGTCTGACCCGGATGTGCTGAGGCGGGCAACCGTATCCTCGCACCAGCCATCAAGTGCCGTTTGCAAACCATCCAGCCCCGGACCCGGTCGGGCACCGCGCAGGACTTCCTTTTCCAGAAGACGGGTCAGGACGCGGAAATTCTCCGGTGACAGACCCGCCGCCGAGAGCGGATGTTTCAGAAGTTCCAGCAACGGAACAGGGGCAAATTCCTCCTGCACGGCACGGACCACAAGGCGCAGATAGATTGCCGGTGCCGTGTCATGCAACGGGATACCGGCCGAGTCATCAATTTCGACCTCCCACCGGCGTAGTTCGGTGGCGACACGCCGGGCAAGGCCACGATCTGGTGTAACCAGCGCGCAGGTCTTTTCAGGATGTTCGAGCGCCTCGCGCATCATAAGGGCAATTGCGGTTGCCTCTTCACGCGCACCGGAGCAATCAACACGCAGGACGCCGTCCATCACATCCGGGCTAAATCCAGCGATGTGACGCCAGTGATGGGTGGTCTTGGCCGGTCGCAACGCCTCGCGGGCCAGACGGCGGCGCTCAATCGTGGCATCGCTTTCCGCGTCAAGGGCGGGCCAAGGCAGGACACTGTCGGCATGACGGCCAATATGGCCGAGCGTCTTGCCCAGAAGATGTTGCGGATGGGCGGCATCATCGGCAATCGCCGCCCAGTCTTCGTGGCTAAGCCCTGTCATCAGGCCGGGCAGGACCACCCGGCCCTGCGGCATTCTAAGCACCGCCGCCATCAAATCGCGCAAGGCGGGGAACGGGCCGGTTGAGCCAACTATCAGCACCGGCGTTTCTGGCGGGTTTTCTTCCCATAGATCGATCTGAGCAGCAATCAGGGCATTGCGCCGCATGGCCCGGTCACTGACATCCTGAGAAGCCAGAATACCCGGCCAGTGAATGGTCAGGATTTGCAGAAATTCAAGGGTGAGCTGCCAGTGTTCGGCAAACTCTTCGGGCACCAGGCCCTTAAGATCGTCAAAGGCGCAGTTTTCCGTTTGCACCTGATCAAGAAAGCGTGCGAGTTCGCCTGCAAGACGGGCGGCCTGATCGGCGGTTGGTTTTTCACCGCGATGATCAGGGCGTCCCATAATCAGCTGGGTTAACAGCAATTTACGTTGGAGATCGGGGATGGCGGGCGGCAGATCAAGGGCCGCCTGTTCACCACCCGCACCATAAATCGCCAATTCATCCTCATCGGCCTCGCCCAGGGGACGAATAGTCGGAAGCAACGTAACAGCGCCCTGTGATTGCCGAAGGAAGGCATCGCGCATCACCTTGGCGGATCGGCGATTGGGCACCATCAGAACATAATCGGGCAAGGTATCTGGCTGATCGGCGGTTTCCGCCATCAGTTGTTTGGCGATCAGATCGGCAAAGGCAACGCCGGGCGGAATGAAAAACAGGTTTGAGGGCGGCGTTGCCTCCCCCGCGAAGGCGGCTTCGTCATAGTCGGGCGCGTCCATGTAATCAAACAGGTCGGCCATCAAACTCCCCCGGATGCGGCTTTCTTGGCGCGCTCAGTTTCAAGCGCCTTTGCGATGACTGGCTCGGACTCTTCAAGCGCCTCTGGCGTGCCGATATGAAAATATCCACCATCATGCACCAGACCATAACACCGTCCAGCCGCAAGCGCCTTGTCATAAACGACGTTCAGCGACCAGGCACCATCGGGCGTTTCTTCAAACAGATGTGGTGCCAATACCTGCACGCCGGTAAAGAAATAGGGGGCTGACGGCGCATCACCGCGCCGTTTCAAGCGCCCATCCACCTGCCAGAAGAAATCCCCTGCCCCGTCATAGCCATAGCCATCTGCCACCGGATAGAGGGCCAGAAGCGCATCCATGTGATCGGGGTCAAAGGCATTGATCAGGCGATCAAACAGTGGCTCCGCCCCCTCGGTCCAAAAAACATCGGCATTGGCAATCAGGATTGCGTCTTCGTTGAGTTTCGAAAGCGCATTTTTCACCCCGCCGCCG
>NZ_DBGS01000112.1:0-14964 GCF_002295455.1 Thalassospira sp. UBA848
CCCATCTGCCCCGCCACCCGGCAAGGGCATCTTCTGGATCCGGCAGCGTCGCGCGCTGGATCAGGGCGGTTTTTATGCCCTGTCCCTGCCGATGGCGGCCCTTGAAACCGAACCGTTGATGATGACGGTGGATCAACAGGCCACCGCCCTTTGGACCTGTGAGGAGGTGGCAAAATCCGGTCAGGTCCGTGCGGTGATCATTGAAACCACCGACTATGACCTGACCACCGCCCGGCGCCTGCAACTGGCCTGTGAAAGTGGCGGCACACGCATCATTGTTTTGCGCCCGCTTGCCAGAAACGGGCGCATTCCGACCTCAAGCGCCTGGACGCGCTGGCAAATCACACCTGTAAACGCATTCGCTCCAACAGAACGACCAACAGGAAACGACCATCATCTCAGCCTGATCGGGGGACGCGGGGTCCGACCGGGAAGCTGGAAAGTCAAAACCGATGCAACAACGTTTTCTTTATCTGTGGCTGACCCACTGGAAAACCGACTGTCAGAAGCCTCAACACAAGACAGGCACCTCCACGCCTGATCAGCCCCGCGATGTTGACAGTCAGAAAACTGCCCCACAGGCCTCAAAGGCACAAGCCACCCCGCACGTGATCACCCGCAGTGACCACAAGGGTGTGCTGGTCTGTGGCCTGAATGCAGCGGCGCAAAAGGCAGGATTGCACGGTGGCATGCGCCTTTCTGATGCGCGCAGTATCCTGCCCGATCTTCAGGACAGCCCTGAAGAGCCAGAACTCTGCGATGGCAAGTTTGCCCGACTGGTGCGCTTCATGGACCGCTATAGCCCATGGATTGCGCCGGATCGGGACCTGCATGCGCATGGGCTTGATGGGGATGCGGGCATGTGGCTTGAAATCACTGGCGGCAGTCATTTGTTTGGCGGCGAAAGTGCGATGATCAAACAGATCCTGCGCGACATGAAAGCCCAGGGCATTGCTGCCCGCGCCGCCATTGCCGATACCGCCGGGGCGGCATGGGCCGCGGCGCGTTGCCATCCATGGAACGAACGCATTTTATCCCTGCCGCGTGATCACGGGGTTGCAGCGGGTTTTCCGGTATCGTGTCTGCGGCTATCTGATGACATCATCGCGGTTCTGGCCCGTCTTGGCCTGAAACACCTTGGCGATATCACGCCCCTGCCGCGTGCCAATATCACCACCCGCCTTGGCCCGGATGTGTTGCATCGCCTTGATCAGTTTTATGGCCGCCTGCCCGAACATCTGAATTTCGAGCTGCCCGATGCGCCGTGGCTGATCAAACAAAGCTTTGGCGAACCATTGGGGAGTGCAGACACGCTGGCGCATGCGATTGAAAGCATGGTGGCCGAGCTTTGCGCCAAACTGCGCGATGAAAACCTTGGTCTGCGGCGCCTGATCGTCCGGTCCATTCGGGTCGATGGCCATACCCATACCATCACGACCACAACTGGCACGCCCTGCCAGTCCGAAAGCCATATCCTGCGATTGCTCGCGGAAAAGATGCCCGGTGTTGATACCGGGTTTGGCATCGAACAGGTGATTGTCTATGCCCCGTGGGTCGAACATGTTGCCTTTCGTCAGGTCCGCCTTGATCGCAAGCAGGATGACAGCAGCGATGCCATTGCCTTGGCCGAGTTGCTTGATCGCATTGCCCACCATCTGGGCCCCAAGGACATTTTGTATCGCCCGGCCCATCATGCCAGCCACCTGCCCGAACGGGCCGCCATCCGGCAGCCGCCGACCGGAACAATCAAACCGGCACGTCTTGCGGATGCGCCCTTGCCCAAACGCCCGGTGCGTCTGATTGATCCGCCTGAACCGGTCGATGTCATGGAACGCAGTGCAACCGGCGCGCCAATAAAGCTACGCTGGCGCAAGATGATGATTGATGTTCTGCGTGCGGACGGGCCAGAGCGCATCTGCCCGGAATGGTGGACCCATCTGGACCGGGATAATTACGCCCTGTCGCATATGACACGCGATTATTTCCGCATTTGCGATCAGAAAGGCCGGTTGATCTGGCTGTTTCGCAGCGGTCATGCCGGGCAGGATATCTGGTCGGTGCATGGTTTGTTTGCCGGGTGATGTGATTTGATGCCATGACCAAGCAAACCAACAGTACAGCCGATCCGGCCTATGCCGAACTGCATGTCAGCAGCAATTTTTCCTTTTTGCGTGGGGCCTCGCATGCGGAGGAACTGGTGCTGACCGCTGCCACCAAGGGCCTGCATGCAATTGCGATTACCGATCACAATACGCTGGCCGGGGTGGTGCGCGGCCATACCGCCCATCGCAATTATGCCGACCGGTTGAACTACATTGTTGGCTGTCGGCTGGACCCGATGGATGGACCATCCTTGCTGTGTTATCCGACGGATCGGCAGGCTTACGCGCGGCTGTGCCGCTTGCTGACCCTTGGCAAGCGCCGCGCGCCCAAGGGATCGTGCGAGATTTATCTTGCCGATATCGTCACCCATGGCGAAGGCCTGCTGTTTATCGCCGTGCCGCCACAGGTGCCGGGTGACGCCTTTCGCTCTGAGCTGATCAGTTTGAAAACGCATTTCGAAGATCGCCTTTGGCTGGCGGTCGGGCGGTTTATGGACGGGTTTGACAGCGAACGATTGGAATTTACCGAAATGGTCGAGGCCGATCTTGGCATTCCGGCCGTGGTGACCAATGACGTGCATATGCATTTACGATCGCGCAAACCATTGCAGGATGTCCTGACTTGCATTCGCCATCACTGCACGATTGAGGATGCCGGATACCGTTTATTCCCCAATGGCGAACGCCATATCAAATCGCCGCGTGAAATGGCCCGTTTGTTTCCGGGTCACCCGCACTGGTTGGCCCGCACCGTCGAGATTGCCGATCAATGCAGCTTCAGCCTTGATGAGCTGCGCTATGAATACCCCGATGAAAATGACGGATCGGGTGAAGGAACCCAGGAACGTTTGACCCGCCTGACCTGGGAAGGCGCGCATAAACGCTATCCCGATGGTGTGCCCGACAAGGTCAAAAACCTGATCGAGACAGAGCTTAAACTGATCGACGAGCTGGGCTACGCCCCCTATTTCCTGACCGTGCATGACATTGTCGCCTTTGCCCGGTCCCGTGGCATTTTGTGTCAGGGGCGCGGGTCGGCTGCCAATTCATCGGTGTGTTTTTGTTTGCATGTCACCTCGGTCGATCCCAACAAGGTGGAATTGCTGTTTTCGCGCTTCATCAGCAATGCACGTAATGAACCGCCCGATATCGATGTCGATTTTGAACATGAACGCCGCGAAGAGGTTATTCAGTTCATCTATGAACGCTATGGCCGCGACCGGGCCGGGTTGACCGCCACGGTGATTTCATACCGATCGCGCAGCGCCATTCGCGATGTCGGCAAGGTGTTTGGCCTGTCCGAAGACACTATCGTCAAACTGACCAAAACCATCTGGGGATCCAGCAGCAAGGGCGCGCATGACAATATGATGCGCCAATCCGGCATTCATCCCGATGAACCGCGCCTCAAGGCCGTTCTCGATATCGCGGGCGAGTTAACCGGCTTTCCGCGCCATTTGTCGCAACATGTTGGCGGCTTTGTCATCACGCGCGGGCCGCTTTGTGAACTTTCGCCGATTGCCAATGCCGCCATGGCGGACCGCACCACCATTGAATGGGACAAGGATGACATTGATGCGCTGGGTATCCTTAAGGTCGATATCCTGGCCCTTGGCATGCTGACCTGCATCCGAAAGGCCTTGGATGAGCTGCGCACGCACAAGAACATCGATTATGATCTGGCCACCCTGCCCAAGGAAGACCGGGCCACCTATCGCATGCTGGAAAAGGCCGACAGTATCGGCACCTTTCAGGTGGAATCACGCGCGCAAATGAGCATGCTGCCGCGTCTTAAACCGCAAAGCATTTATGATCTGACCATTCAGGTCGCCATCGTCCGCCCCGGCCCGATCCAGGGCGGTATGGTCCATCCGTTTTTGCAGCGGCGCATGGGCCGCGAAAAGGTCGACTACCCGTCCCCGGAACTCGAAGCGGTATTGAAACGCACCTGCGGTGTGCCGCTATTTCAGGAACAGGCGATGCAGATCGCCATTGTCGCGGCGGGCTATTCCGGCGGAGAGGCCGATAACCTGCGTCGTGCCATGGCAACGTTCAAGCGCACCGGCACCATTGGCGAACACCGGACCAAGTTCATCAATGGCATGCTTAAAAACGGCTATGACATGGAATTTGCCGAACGCTGTTTCAAACAGATCGAAGGCTTTGCTGATTATGGCTTCCCCGAAAGCCATGCCGCGAGTTTTGCCATTCTGGCCTATGCGTCGTCCTGGCTGAAATGCCATCACCCGGATGTGTTTTTATGCGCGCTTCTGAATTCGCAACCGATGGGGTTTTATGCCCCGGCACAACTGGTCAATGATGCGCGCAATCACGGCGTGCGCGTGCTTGAAATCGATATCAATCACAGCTTCTGGGACAATCAGCTGGAACGCGAACTGGGCCGAACCGCGGGGTATCATTCCGTGCGGCTTGGGTTCCGGCAGATCAAGGGATTTGGCGAGCTTGATGCCCTTGCCCTGATTTCCAACCGGCCCGATGGCGGCTTTCAGGATGTCTATCTGATGGCACGCCAGACGGGGCTGAGCCCGGCCGCGCTTGAAAAACTGGCCGAGGCCGATGCGTTCGGATCGCTGGGCCTTTCCCGGCGCGAAGCGCTTTGGGCTGTGCGACGGTTTGGCAAGGGCCGCAAGGCACCAGCAAGCCTGCCCCTGTTTGAGGCAGCCCAGAACTTTAACCACAATATGGGGGTCTCGGCCGAATTCGGTGCAGAGGCGCCTGTGGATCTGCCGGTCATGGGCCCGGGCGAAGAGATCATCGAAGATTACGCCAGCCTGCGCCTGTCGCTTAAGGGCCATCCGATGGCGATGCTGCGTGATGCGCTTGGCGCTGCCGGGGTGTGCACGGCAAGCGACATTGCCAACGTGCGAGACGGCCAACGCCTGACCCATGCGGGCTTGGCGATTGTTCGCCAGCGCCCCGGCACGGCATCGGGGGTTGTTTTCATCACCCTTGAGGATGAAACCGGCATCACCAACCTTGTGGTCTGGAGCAAGGTGATGGAACAACACCGTCGCGAGGTGATGACCGCCACTGTTCTGGGCGTGACCGGCAAATTGCAACGCGAAGACGGGGTGACGCATATCATCGCCGACAAGCTGGTCGATCTGACCCATATGCTGCAATCCATGAGCGAGAACACAAAAATCGCGCGCGATGCCAACAACCATCCGCGCAACCTGCGTTGGGCCAGCCCGCGCACCGCCCTGCCCACACAGGATAATGCGTCTGCCACCACATCCCGCCCTGCTGGTGATCTTGATCAGCTGGACTCAAAACCGGACAGCAGCACCACCAGCCACAAGCGCCTTAAGATCGACAGCCATGATTTCCACTGATTGATTGGCAGCCACGATTGGCACCATCACATTTGTAAAACTGGCACTGGAACAGAGGACCAATTCCAACCATCCTCCTGATCAGAAACCACACTCTATCAGACCAACAGGAACCACCATGACCAAGCCCCACAAAGATATCTTTGGCAAACCTGTCGGCCACCCGGTTGAAAACTGGACCGGATGTGCTTTGCCACCGCGCAGTGACATGATCGGTGCCCACGTCATCGTAAGCCCGCTTGATATCGCCCGCGATGCAAGGCAACTTTTTGAGGCCAACGGCAAGGCGTCTGACGGATCACGCTTTACCTATCTTCCGACCGGGCCGTTCGCGGACTTCGATGCCTACAAGGCATGGCTTGCAAGCATGACAGCCAACGATGACCCGATGCTGCATACCATCATCGACAAATCCACCAACATGGCCGTCGGGGTTGCCGCCTTCATGCGGATGGATCAGAACAATGGCGTGGTGGAAATCGGCAATATCAACTATGCCCCGGCCCTGTCGAAAACCATTGGCGGGACAGAGGCGATGTATCTGATGATGAAGCGCGCCTTTGATGAGTTGGGCTATCGCCGCTATGAATGGAAATGCGACGATCAGAACGCACCGTCACGTGCCGCCGCCACGCGGTATGGCTTTACCTATGAAGGCACGTTTCGCAATCACATGGTCTATAAGGGGCGCAACCGCGACACCGCATGGTTTTCCATAACCGACAAGGAATGGCCGGAAATCAAAGCCGCGTTCGAGGCGTGGCTGGCAGCTGAAAACTTTGATGCGGATGGCCTGCAACGCGCATCACTTAGCACCTTGATGTCCACGCACAGATCATAAATCCCCCGACCGTACCCCGGTCCAATCCCGGCACCGTGAAACAAAAAACACCCCTTGTCCGTGACAAGGGGTGTTTTTGCATCGTTGATTTATCTGTTGATCATCAAACCGGGCAGGAAGGTCGCGATTTCCGGCCAGATCGTGATCAGGATCAAACCAAACAACAGCAGGAAAAAGAACGGCAATGACGCCTTGGTAACGGTCAGAATGTCCCGGCCACTCATGCTTTGTAGAACAAACAGGTTAAAGCCGACCGGCGGGGTAATTTGCGACATCTCGACCACCAGCACCAGATAGATGCCAAACCAGATCGGATCGAGACCGGCACTCTGGATCATCGGCAAGGCCACCGACGACGTCAGAACAATCATGCAGGTCGTGCGGGTTGCTGACATCAAACTGCCGCCCGATTGTCGCACTGGTCACCGAAGACGAGCCAGCAACGGCGGCCATCACCCCACAGAATATTGACGTGCAACAAACGCCCCAGCAACCAGCTTACCCATGGGGCAAGTCCCTTGAACATGTCCTCGGACAGGCGCGAACGAAACAGGATTGCCCCCATCCGGGCCCTTGTCGAGAAGTATGGCAAGACCAGACAACTGGCGAGTGTACGCGCACATGAACAGGAAGTTTTGGGCGCACATTCGGACGTCGGTGGAACAATCGCGGCCTTCCGCGAGCTGATCGACAAAGCCGTTCATGAAGACGGTGCCGAGATCATCATTCTGGGTGGTGCTGTCACAGCGGGGATGAAGCGCAAATTGCAACCGACATCGCCGGTTCCGATCCTTGATGGCCTGGATTGTGCCATTCGATATGCCGAAAAGCTTCATTCTTCCCGCGCCTGACCGGCCTTGGACAAAACATGGTAAATACATGCCCTTGGGGTTAGACTTCGCATAACCAAGTGCGGGAGAAAAGCCATGTTAAACAACACCCTTACACGAATAAAAACGTGGATTGCAGGCCTTGTTCTGTCAGCTGTGGTTATTGTCGGCCAGACGGCACATGCCGATATAACCTTACCGCCACCAGCAGAACGTGACGTCATCGAAGTCAATATTCATGGCTATGATCAGCTGGCCCACCTGTTTGATGATCTGAACTACACACTGGATCAATGGAACGCTGGCGAACGTGTTGTCCCCCGCCTTTTCCTGCAAACGATCCCGACAGTCTGGCGTGACGAACTTGCCGATCAATTGACGGTCGAAGCAAAGAAACGCACCTTCTTTCGCACACTCGGACCGCTAACCTTGCTTGCAAACGAGGAAATCGCCCTGCAACAACGCGCACTTCGCGAAGCCATCGACAATAATGACAGCGACATCATTGCCGAACTGGCCAAACAATACCGTGTTGAAACCGCCCCCGACGATCCCACCACAATTGCCGAGCTTGAAAAACGCATTGCACCGGTTCCCGCATCCCTTGCCATGGCCCAGATGGCGATTGAAAGCGGCTGGGGAACGTCGCGTTTTGCCGCCCTGGGCAATGCGTTATTTGGTCAGTGGACGTATGGCGACGACGGCATCACACCAAAAGAACAGCGCAGCCATCTTGGTGATTACAAGATCGCGGCGTTCGACACGCCGTTCGGGTCTGTTCGGGCCTATATGAAAAACCTGAATACCGGTTCGGCCTATCAGGAATTTCGAGACAAGCGTGCGAAAATGATCGCCAATGAAGAGCCGCTTTCGGGAACCGCCCTTGCAGAGACCCTGACCCGTTATTCCGAAAGGGGTGAAGAATACATCAAGGACGTTAAGGCTGTTATTCGCCAGAACAACCTTGGCCACGCAGACGATGCCGTGCTTGACGACGGCCCCTACTACTATCTGATCCCGACAGGTGACTAAGCACGACTGCGCCTTCTGCTTCACCAGAAACCAACGAACTGGTGATTTTGATTAAGCCATACTTGCGCTTATAGTCGCCGTTCCAACGCATTAACCGGAAAAACCATATGTTTGACGCCCGCCTGCGCCCGCTGATCGATATGCCCCTGAATGCAATTGCGCGCTCGCTTTCGGGCACGGGCATTACCCCCAACATGATCACAGGGTTCGGGTTCTTGCTTGGCATTCTGGCGGCAGTCTGCCTTGCGCTTACCCTTGATTACGCTGCCCTTGCGCTGATCCTTGCATCGCGTTTCATGGACGGTCTGGATGGTGCGGTTGCCCGGCACGCGGCCCCGCGATCACGCCATCCCGGTGCCAAAAGTCAGGAAAGCGACCTGGGCGGGTATTACGACATCGTATCGGATTTTCTGTTTTATTCCGGCATCATTCTGGCCTTTGCCATCGGTCGGCCGGAACACGCGTTGATGGCTGCTTTCCTGATTTTCTGTTTTGTCGGGACCGGGTCAAGTTTTCTGGCGTATGCTATCATTGCCGCCAAACAGGGCCGGAGCGACGACCAAAGCCAGGGCAAAAAAAGCTTCTATTTTCTGACCGGCATCACCGAAGGCAGCGAGACGATATTCGTTTTATGCCTGATATGTGTTTTCCCGGCCTGGTTTGACACAATTTCCGCCATTTTTGGCGCCCTTTGCCTGATGACGACCTTTGGGCGCGTCAGCCAGGCCAGACGTGACTTTGCATAAAGTCAGGACTGATAAATTTTAGTGCAATGGCAACAGCTTGAAACGCATTCGTGAAACAGCCATATCGAGCTTATCAAGTACCCCTGCCCGCCCGGACAGGAAACGTCAAAGCAAACCGTTGCCCGAAAAGCCAAGCGCCCCGACCGCTTGGGAAAAACAGCAAGGAATAGAATGCGATCATTGAAGTTTCTATGCGCTGCCCTTGTCGGGTCCTTTTTGCTGGTTGCCTGTGATCAGTCAGGCCCGATCAAAATCGGCTTCATTGCCGGCCTGTCCGGCCCGGGTGCAGATGCTGGTACTGACGCACTTGATGCGCTGAAACTCGCAGCCCAGCAAGTTAACGGCGAAGACGGCATTAACGGCCGCATGGTCGAAATCATCCCCCGTGACGATCAAAAAACGCCAGAAATTGCCCAAAGTCACGTTCGTGAATTCAAACGCCTGGGCGTTGATGCGGTTGTTGGCCCGATCATCAGCTCTATCGGTATGGCAATGCTGCCGGTGATCAATGAACTGGGTGTGGTCACGGTTTCACCCACCGTTTCTGCCGCCGACTTTGCCGGTTTTCGCGACAACCTGTTTCGCATGAACTCCACGACCCGCGAAAATGCGCGCGCCTATGCCCGACGCTATATCGCGTTGGGTCATGAACGGGTCGCTCTTGCCCTTGACGGACAAAATCAGGCATTCGCCGATAGCTGGTATCGTGAGTTCCTTCTGGAACTTGATGCCCTTGACGGGCGCGTGGTTTCAAAGGTCTGGATCAATGTCGACGATGCCACACACGCCAGCGCAGCCGCCGAATTGCTGAGAAATAATCCTGATACCATTGTCCTGATCACCAATAGCGCAGATGGCGCCCGCATGGCACAGGAAATACGCAAGCTGGCACCCGACATTCCGTTGGCGGCGGCTGAATGGGCGGGCTCGCAGGCCCTGATTGAATTGGGGGGCGAGGCGGTCGAAGGATTGGAACTGGTGCAGGCCTATGATCGCTATGACACCAATCCGCGCTTTCAGAAATTCATCAAAGACTTCAGTGATATGTTTGGCCGCCAGCCCGGCTATACCGCTGTCCTGACATATGACGCTGCCACGGTTCTGTTTGCCGCACTGCGCACCAAGCACCCGGAACAGTCACTTGCAGACGCCCTGACAAATCTGCCGCCGCAACAGGGTTTGCATCAGGAGCTGGTGTTTGATGCCTTTGGTGATGGCAATCGCAACATCTATTTCGTGGCCATTCAGGACGGAAAGTTCATCCGGGTCGACTAAAAAAGCCCTGCACAAGCAGGGCTTTTCGTATCGGCTTGGTCAGGGTCCTTGTGACCAGTCCTAGTGATCACTTTCCTCAAGGAAATGGTCGCCAAGGCCGGTATCATATTCCATGCCTTCCTTGGTCAGAACGATACTGCCCGGATAACCTTCCTTGACCAGTCCCTTGCGGGTCAGTGCGACCCAGACAGCCGGGTTGTCAAAACCGCTGGCATCGCGGGCGGCCACTGTGAATTTGCCAACATGAACATGATCGCCATGGGCGTGGGGCACACGCAGAAGCGTTGCTTCGCCGGTGGCCTCGTCAATCTTCCCGGAATTGGGGTCTTTGGCAATGACCTGTGCGAGCACAAGGGTGCGCAGCTGCAGCTTGTTGAGTTTCAGCGGATTTTTGCGAACGAATGCCATGATGAATGATACCCCGGTTTAGATGCCTAATTTGCTAGAGCCTGTTGCGATTAGCTTGTACCGCTTTTGCCAAGGGCAGTCCTCTGTCCAGCAAGGAAAGGGTCGCAGAGCGCAGCGGTGCTACGGTCAAGACCCTTGACGCTGCAGGGCTAAGGAATGTCCCGGCCCGGAGGGTTCGCCAAACGCGAACAAAAGTTATGCAAGCTAATCGTAACAGGCTCTGGGACATATCTGTTACTTGGCGCGATGATGCAAGTGCTGATTTGGGCACCATCAAAAACGGCCTAACCGCCCGCCAGCATCCGGCGCAACTTGCGATCCCGCTTAAGATGCCATTCGCGGCTCATCGCCTGCCCGAATGTGCGGAAGCGTTCGACATAAACCAGTTCCCACTGGCGCCCACGGGTGGTCTTGGCCCCCTTGCCGCTATTATGCGTCGCAAGACGGGCCTCGACATCAGTCGACCAGCCAACATAGGTCCGGGGCAAAGTGGCCTTACCCTGCCCCGGCCTGAAATCACGTTCGCGCAGCACGTAAACAAAGGTGAATGACGCCATGCTAGCACCACCCTTTGTGTTGGGCTCTTGGTGATATGTTGGATTTCGTCACAGGGCGTGTCGAAAATGCCTGTTTGCGAGAACCGGCGCGCAGCGTACTTGACGTACGTGAGCACCGGAAGCGCAGCAAATGGGTGTTTGCAGACCGTCCTGTGACGAAAGGCGACATATCAGCCCATGGTGGAGTTGAAGGCTCCGCCATCAAGCAGAACATTCTGCCCAACCATGAATTTCGCATGCTCGCTGCACATGAAGGCACAGGTCGCCCCGAAATCAAGCGGATCACCAAACCGGCCCGTGGGAAGACCCGCCTGGGTTTTGGTGCGTGCCTCTTCCAGCGAAATGCCTTCGGCCTTGGACTTGTTGGTCATCAGCGCATTGATACGGTCCGTGTCGTGCTGGCCCGGCAGAAGGTTGTTCATAATCACCCCATCCTTGGCCACCTGGCGCGAGGTCCCGGCAACAAAGCCGGTCAGACCGGCACGGGCACCGTTCGAAAGGCCCAGATGCGGGATTGGTGATTTAACCGAACCTGACGTGATATTCACAATCCGGCCCCACTGGCGCGAAATCATGCCCGGCAGAACCGCAGTCGCCAGCAGGATCGGGGTGAGCATGTTCGACTGAACGGCAGCTTCCCATTCCTTCTGGCCCCAGTCGGACCACACACCCGGGGGCGGACCACCGGCGTTGTTCACAAGAATATCCGGCGCATCGACAGCCGCCAGAACCTTGTTACGGCCTTCTTCGGTTGTGATGTCGCAGGCGACCGTTGTGACATTCACGCCATAGGTATCACGGATATATTCCGCGGTTTCAGCAAGCGGCCCTTCGGAACGCGCATTGAGCACAAGATCAACACCGGCTTCGGCCAGTTTGATCGCGCAGCCACGACCAAGCCCCTTGGATGAGGCACAAACGATGGCCTTGCGGCCCTTGATTCCAAGATCCAATGGATCCTCCCATGTTCAG
This sequence comes from Thalassospira sp. UBA848, assembly GCF_002295455.1. NCBI lineage: Bacteria > Pseudomonadati > Pseudomonadota > Alphaproteobacteria > Rhodospirillales > Thalassospiraceae > Thalassospira > Thalassospira sp. UBA848. The sequence goes on from NZ_DBGS01000112.1 coordinate 12,120, forward strand.
GAATTCAGACAATGGCAGGAATTTAGCCCGCACGCCCCCAAGGGTCAAACGCACTTCCATAATCTGGAATTATTTCAAAACCGAATGCTCCGGAACGGGCCCTTCAGCCAAACACCGCATCATGCGCGCGGACATAGGCAATCGCCGCCTTTGAGACATCCCCCGCCGTCATGCCGGGCTTATAGATGCCCGAACCAAGGCCAAAGCCATCGCAGCCCGCCTTGGCATAGACGCTAAAATCATCCGGGCCGACGCCACCAACGGCATAAACCGGCACATCTTTTGGCAGGACAGCGCGCATTGCCTTGATGCCCTCAGCGCCGATGATGCTGGCCGGGAAAATCTTAAGCCCGTCGGCCCTGGCCTTGATCGCGGCAAAGCATTCGGTGGGCGTCAAAACACCGGGCCAGGAGCCCATACCAAGTTCCTTGGTTTTGGCGATCACCTCGATATCGCAGTTGGGCGATACGACGAATTCACCGTTCGCCGCCTTCACATTGGCAACGTCATCGGTGGTCAAAACCGTGCCCGCCCCGATCATTGCGGCATTCCCGACCGCCTCTTTCATCGCAGAAATGCTTTTAAGCGGTTCGGGGGAATTTAGCGGCACCTCGATCATCGTGATCCCGGCATCGACCAGCGCGCGCGCCATATCGGTGGCCTCATGGGGCTGCACACCGCGCAGGATCGCAATCAGGCCACGGTGATTTTTGCCAGTTGCGGCATCGGTAATCTGTTCTGCGACATAGGAGGGTGCCATGGATCAATTTTCCTTTGAGGCCGATGAGGCCGAAATAAGTGTGCCATACGCCTGACGCAGGCCCGCAAGCGTAATCGCCGCCCCGTCCTGAAGGGCGGCCTTGTGATGATGCACGGCCAAGGCCGCCTGATACAGCGATGCCAGCTTGCCCGCCCCGATCAGGGCAATATTCTCGCCCGGCTGCAGCAGACCAAGAACATCCGCGACCTCCGTACCAATTACGGTTCCCGACAAAACCGATGCCCCCGGCGGCACCGAAGCACCAGCGGGCGCAACAAGTGCCCCGGCCCGCACGCCAAACAAGCTATGCAAGAATGCCGTCGGTTGTGTGGCTGCGCGCCTTACCGCATCGGCAAAGGCACCATCGTCCCAGCCGTCATCCACCGAATGCTGCAAAATGGAGTTTTGCGACAGCAGCGCAAAGACTTCACCACTCATATAGGTGCGAAACGCCGTGATCCTGCCATCTGAAACCCGGGCCCATTTCGAATGGGTTCCGGGCAAACAGACCCACCCGGAAAATTCAGGATGTCCTGCCATAAAGCCGACCAGCTGGGTTTCCTCGCCGCGCATAACATCGGCATCGCCGCGCTGACACAGACCGGGCAGGATAAAAACCGAAATGCGAGGATCACTCACCTTTGGCGCAACCGCCCCTTGTGCCAGATCCGAAGGCCGTGCTGGCACATCGCAATAAGGCGCTTCCAGCCAGCCTTGCTTGGCCCCGGCCATGCCACAAATCACCACAGGCAGCTTTGCCGCATCCGCCGCCAGCCAATCCTCGATCAAACCGACTAAAACGTTTTCGAATGAAAGTTTCGGATCGCTGGCAATCGCATTCATGCCAAGCGGGCTTTCAACGGTACCAAGGATGTTACCGCTATCATCAAGCCCCCAAACCCGAAGATTGGACGTCCCCCAATCAACCGCGATCCATGAAAGATCCCCCATGGTCGTGCTTAAATTCTGTGAAGAAGCGTTCAACGCCCTGCCCTTTGATAATTGTTTTCCGCGACCTGTCGCGGCGTTTTATTCCTCATACAATTTGCAGCATCCCCGGTCAATCACAGAGCCCGCCTCCAAACACCATGACCGCGCAAACGCACGAAATGTCATCGTAAAAAACTATCATAAACACATAAAATAACTATTTCCCCTATCATACTTGCTGTTGGTAGGCTTCACACATTGATGGGAAACCCCATCGCATCGGATTGAACAGACCGTGTCATGTTGCGATCTTTGAGTTGAGCATTACCTACAACATGAAACCTTAACGCATATTATCTGGTTTCATCACGCCGGTTTTGGTTAAATCAATTCAGGGAGAAACGACCAAAGGGTGCCGTAAACAACGGATCGGAATTTGTTGTTTGCCAGAACGAAGTCAAGGCACCCACTGCGACGCGATACGGGTCCAGGAGCTGTTTAAAACATCTCAGCCACGACGGAGAGAGAAAAAATGGACGGAAAACATACCGCAGGGAAATGTCCGGTAATGCATGGTGGCATGACCGAGACGGGCAAATCAGTAAGCGACTGGTGGCCAAAGACGCTTAATCTCGACATTCTTCACCAGCACGACACCAAGGTGAACCCCTATGGTGAAGACTTCAACTATGCCGAAGAATTCAAGAAGCTCGACCTTGAAGCCGTCAAGACCGACATCAAAAACCTCATGACCGACAGCCAGGACTGGTGGCCGGCCGACTGGGGCCATTATGGCGGGCTGATGATCCGTATGGCATGGCACTCTGCCGGGTCGTATCGCTTGGCCGATGGCCGTGGCGGCGGCGGCAAGGGCAACCTTCGTTTCGCCCCGCTGAACTCCTGGCCTGATAACACCAACCTTGATAAGGCGCGCCGTCTTCTCTGGCCGATCAAAAAGAAATACGGCAACAAGCTTTCCTGGGCCGACCTGATCATTCTGGCCGGCACCATGGCCTATGAGTCGATGGGTCTTAAGGTCTTTGGCTTTGGCGGTGGCCGCGAAGATATCTGGCACCCGGAAAAGGACACCTATTGGGGCGCCGAACGCGAATGGCTGGCCCCATCTGACAATCGTTATGACGATGTCTCCAAGCC
>NZ_DBGS01000112.1:15362-15549 GCF_002295455.1 Thalassospira sp. UBA848
GGTCAGCCCGACCCGCTCAAGACCGCCGCCCAGGTGCGTGAAACCTTTGCCCGCATGGCAATGGATGACGAAGAAACCGCTGCCCTTACGGTCGGTGGTCACACGGTTGGTAAAACACATGGCAACGGCAATGCCGACCTGCTTGAAGCCGAACCCGAAGCCGCCGATGTCCATGAACAGGGCTTTG
>NZ_DBGS01000112.1:15721-16201 GCF_002295455.1 Thalassospira sp. UBA848
GAAACCTTCGCCCGCATGGCGATGAATGACGAAGAAACCGCTGCCCTCACCGTTGGTGGTCACACCGTTGGTAAAACCCACGGCAATGGCGATGCATCCCTGCTCGAAGCCGAACCCGAGGCAGCCGACGTTCATGAACAGGGCTTTGGCTGGATGAACCACACCAAGCGTGGCATTGGCCGCGATACCGTGACCTCAGGCATCGAAGGTGCCTGGACCACCCACCCGACCAAATGGGATAACGGCTATTGCAAGCTGCTGCTGGGTTATGAGTGGGAACTCAAGAAAAGCCCGGCCGGTGCCAACCAGTGGGAACCGATCGGCATCAAGGAAGAAGACATGCCGGTTGACGTCGAAGATCCGTCGATCCGCCGTATGCCGATCATGACCGATGCCGACATGGCCATGAAGATGGACCCGACCTATCGCGCGATCATCGAGAAGTTCAATAATGACTTTGAATACTTCTCCGATTGCTTT
>NZ_DBGS01000041.1:0-7812 GCF_002295455.1 Thalassospira sp. UBA848
GCGCCGGCACCAATCAGCCAGGACGCCAAAAATACGAAACCAATGGCAAGGCCGACACCCATCGCACGGAATGTGATGGACATCTTTGCCGTCATCGGAAGCCGGTACACCTGCAAGTGCGGAGACAGCGGCCGATTGGCTTTGCTCATAGCGGAAATGCCTCTTCTCAAAGTAGCTGGCGGGAAAGCAGGGTTTATTTACCCATGCAGCGGGTTTGAGTCAATCTGAACCCCTTTTTAAACCAAAGATTTCAGCGACAAAAACGTCTCAACTGCCTCCGTTAAACTACGTAGGTTGACCTCTCAGACACCGTAAACACCCTGCGGGATGGGTGCTGCGAAAGACACGGGTCATTCACTTACGGCGTAACGTGCTTTTAGCAATCGCACAATTAGACCTTCTTACGCAAGGAAACAGACTTGCGATCAGGTCCAACTCAAAGAGACATGAGGATTATTTCCCCCGTGATCAACGCTAGACCAGCATGTTTGCAACCATCTGATCGTTCTTGGGCTGGTCAATCCAGAACGGCCTGAAGGTAATCTGGCGAAAAATCTGTCCGCACTTCGCACCACAGCAATTTGTGGTCCGACATTTGGTGTTTGCGATAGTACCGTTTGAAATAATTGATCTTCTGATCGCGGTCCCGCAGATCACCGTCACTGTTGCGGTCAAATTGCGTACCCCAGACATCATCAAGATAATGTTCTGCATCCGCGTCACGATAGACGACATCAAACATGTCAAACACGCCAGATCGCAACAGCCGGAACCGATCATCCGCCAGCCGAAAAGCAATCTGGTCATAATGCTTGTTGCCTGTCAGGTTCGATGGCAACTCCTTGATGGGGGCAGGAACGATAAATCCGGCACTCTCCAGTGCCTCCATCGTTTTATGCTCGGGCGAGACGATGTTGAAATCACCAAGCAGGATATAATTGGCCGCCTTGCCATGGGCTTCCTGTTCGCGCACCTGCCGTGCTTTGAGGAATGACGCAATTTCGCGAATCTCATCGCGGCGCTGGGCCATCTCCGCGCTGGTGTCGGATGCATTGCCGTAAAAGATATGCACAGTGCAAAGCTTGAACCGAAACCATCCTGACTGAAACGCCACCGCAAACGGCGTGCGGGCAAATTGCACGTGATCCTTTTGCGTCTCGGAACTTCCGGGAATGGCGATCTCCTGGCCTTTGGGCAGTACAATTTCACCAGCCTCACGGCGGAACCAGACTTTTGATTTGCGATAAGCGAAAGCCAGTCGCTCGCTATTCCCCGGCCCGCCTTCGGTGGTATCCGTCACAATATAATCCCACGCACCACCAAGGTGATCGCGCATCAGGGCGTCAAGCGCATCAAGGTTGTCATTCACCTCTTGAATGGCGACCAGATCGAAATGATCGATGATTTCAGCGATATACATCATCGACTCGGTCTCACGGGTATAGGCCCCGCCATTGCCAAAATGCATCAAGTTCCAGGTCGCAAAACGCAGGCTCTGCGTTTCGGCCTCTGCACCTTCGATAATTTCCGATTTCAGGCGCGCCTTAAGACGCAGCAACGCTCCGGCCACAAAGCGCCGATGCACAGCGGGTTCGATATCCTGAATGGGTTTAACATTGGTCATCGCAAATCTGCCTGATCGTTCAAGGTGAATAAGAAAGCTTACCTTATTCAACCTTGAATTAAAGTTACAGTTTGCAAAACAACCTTAATGTGATCAGCCGGGTCAGCGCGGGATCAGCACCGTGTAGTCGAAATCAAGCAGCACATCAGACTGATATTTGCCATCCGCGCCCTTCAGCGGGAAGTCACTGGCCTGACGATCGCGCACCGCAACAAGGCGCAGGCGAAGTGCCCCCAGATCACGTCGACCGGGCACTTCAAATTTGCCCAGAACCTCGGACCACGCAAAAATCGTATCCCCGGCAAAGGCCGGATTGGCATGCGTCCCGGCATTGATCGCTGCAATCCTGAATGCGTTGCCGAGGCCGTTAAATGACAGCGCCCGACACAGCGAAATGATATGCCCGCCATAAATCAACCGCTTGCCAAATCGCCCGCCATTGGCAGCGACCTGATCGAAATGGACCTTGGCCGTGTTTTGATAAAGCCGGGTTGCGATCTGATGTTCGGCTTCTTCAAGGGTCATGCCGTCGACATGATCAATCTTCTCGCCGACATAATAGTCATCCCAGCAATGGGGTGATCCCGCCAGCTGGGTTGAATAGCCTGACACATCCAGCCCGACCGGGATTTGAAAGGCCTCGGGCGCGACCACACCGGGCAACTCCGGCAAAACGGTTTCCGGGGCCGGTGCGCTTTCATCGCGCTTGCGCACCATGACCCAGCGATTGTAATCGAGGACCATCTCGCCGCGCTGATTGCGCCCGACGGAATTGACATACACCACACCGGTCTTGCCGTTGGAATTTTCCTTGATCCCGGTCACGGTGGAAACCGAACTGACCGTATCACCGGGATAGACCGGCACACCAAACACACCCCCGGCATAGCCCAGATTGGCCACCGCATTTAGCGACACATCGGGCACCGTCTTGCCAAACACCATGTGAAAGGCCAGCAAATCATCTACCGGGGCGGCCTTATAGCCGATGCTTTGGGCAAATTCGTCAGACGACTGCACGGCAAAGCGCGGGCCATACAGCCCGGTATAAAGCGCAACATCACCACTGGTGATCGTGCGTGGTGTGGCGTGGCGGATTTCCTGTCCGATCTGGAAATCCTCAAAATAATTGCCCGGATTGGTCTTTGACATGCGACTGCCTCCCCTGAAAGGCCGGTTTTTCTGTGAAATGCCGATGCGCGCCGCTTTGGCTGTCTTTGATGCAGCCATTTTTACCCGGCGCGAACCGTTTTGTCTGGCGACGACGAAGGCGCTTAGGCCCCGTCCATCTCTGCAATCAAATCTGCCATCGCGACCAGTTTCTTGGCCGACACCACATGAAGATTTTCAATCAGTTTGCCATCGACCACGACAACACCCTTGCCCGCCGCACTGGCTTCTTCATGCGCAGCTATGATTTTACGCGCCCATTCAATTTCGCCCTCTGCCGGGGCAAAGGCTTCGTTGGCCGCCGCAATGGTTTTGGGATGAATAAGCGTCTTGCCATCAAAGCCGAACTCGCGCCCCTGTTTGCAGGACGCCTCAAAACCGGCATCGTCAGACAGATCAAGATGCACACCATCAAGAATCGCAAGCCCATAGGCGCGTGCCGCCAACAGGCAAAGACCAAGGCTGGTCACCATCGGCAAACGGTCCGGGGTATGCACACAGTTCAGATCCTTGGCAAGATCGGACGTCCCCATGACAAACCCGCCCAAACGCGGATGCGCGCCGGCAATTTCCTTGGCATTGAGCATCGCAAGCGGGGTTTCCATCATGCACCAGATGGTCATGTCCGCATGTGCGCCTTCGGCCTCCATGATATTGGCGACCTGTCGCACCGTATCGGCACTTTCGACCTTGGGCAGCAGGATGGCATCAGCCGACGTCCTGGATGCCGCGACGATGTCGGCATAGCCCCACGGCGTGTTCAGGCCATTGGTGCGGATCTGGATTTCGCGTTTGCCATAGCCGCCCTCGGAAAGCGCACTGACAATCTGATCGCGCGCGCTATCCTTGGCATCGGGGGCCACCGCATCCTCAAGATCCAGAATAAGCCCGTCGGCCGGAAGGCTTCTGCCCTTTTCAAGGGCACGGGCGTTCGATCCCGGCATATACAAAACAGAGCGGCGCGGACGTGGGGCAGCAGCCATCAGGAATCTCCCATTTGATAATATTCGTACAATATTTGATATTTATTTTTACGAAAATTACCCAAACTCGCTTTTCACTGCAAGCCACTTTTTGCGGTGCGGCATAGCAAGCCAACCGTCGGCAAGGGAATCATCCGCCAATCAGAATAAATGGGCACTACCGCAGGAAGGTAACTCTATTCCGGCGTGCCAAACAATCCAGTCATCAGCATGCTGGTGACTGATGGCACCTCATTGAGCGCGCGGCCATTGGCGAGAAACACCACCAACGTGTCCTGCTCCGGAAACCAGGAAAACTCGGCCGAATAGCCAAAGTAGATCCCGTCATGCCCCCAGACCGGCCCCCAGTCGCTTGAACCGACCATAAGCCCGTAGCCATAAGACCCGTCACCGGCAAAAACGGTATCGGTTGTGGCGCGCGCCAGCGCATTTGGCCCCAGAAGCACGCCATCAACAAAAAGCGCACGGGCGAATTTGACCATATCCTCCGCCGTGGAAATCACCCCGCCATCGGCCAATTGATCACCCACGTCATAATCCGTGACGTCTTCAAGCTGCCCGTCGCCATTGGCATCATCAAAGCCCCGTGCAAGCAATGCGGGACGGGGATACCGGCCAAAGGATGTATTGATCATTTCGGCGGGTTCGAAAATACGCCGGTTAAACACCGCCTGGATATGGTCGCCCTCGACTGCCTCGATCATGACGCCAAGCAGGATGAAATTGCTGTTCGAGGCAGCATAATTCGTGCCCGGCGCAAAATAGGCTTCCCGATCCGCAATCAGCGGCAGCAACTCGACATTGCGCCAGCCATGCTGCGGGTCGCGTCCGACCAGCTCGAAAAAGAACTCGCCATCCAGATAATCGGGAATCCCCGAACTGTTGCGCAGCAAATCGCGAATGGTCGCGCGGTCGGCATTGGCAATGCGGTCGCGGAATTCTTCGGGCAGATATTTGTCAATCGGATCAGCCAGATCAATCCGCTTTTCGGATGCCAGTTGCAGGGTCACAACCGCTGTCATCATCTTGGTCAGCGATCCGATATAGAACTGCCGATCCCGCGTCATGCCGGTTTCGGGCCGGACACTGGCATAGCCGGTCGCGGCATAGCGCACATTGCCCTGGCCATAACCAATCGCCACTACCGCGCCAGGAAGTCCGGCATGCTCGACATATTGATGCAGGAATTTTTCCAGCGGGTCAGACGGCGCTTCCTTGGTGCTTGCGCTTTGCGCCAATGCGGGATGGCTCGCGGACATGACAAACGCCACCGCCAAAACCACCATCATCGCATAAGCGGGAATACGCCAGAATGCTGCGTTCAAATCGCTTTACCCGTTTTTCCCAAAACACCAAACCCGCGCCCACCTTCGGGCAAATTGCTTTCCGCCCGGTTAATCCGGACTTTCCAAGAGCCTTGATATCCATGCGTGCAAAGCCAGCTCCAGATCATCGGTCCGGACCGTCACCGGGCTTTCACCCGCTTCGTCATAAACCGGCGCGATGTCGGTTATGTCCGGCCCGACATTCAAGATGTAGGCATTCATTGCCATTTCCCAAGAGGCGTCAACACCCTGGCGCACCCGGCCAACGTGCGAAAGCACCTCTGCCGCCCATTGGTCCGCGCGCCCGATATCCATTACCAGACAGGCCGCAATACGATCATGTCCCGCATCATCGGCCAGTTTGCCCGGCCAGTCGGGTTGCGGAAAATCACCGGCTGTCATTATAAAAAACTCTCATCACCTGCCGCTTGCCACCCGTGATCAATACAGCGGAAAGGCCGTGTTGATATTGCCCGCATGCGCCCCGTGACTGAGTGTGGCAAAGGCAATGTAGAAACGCGCATCTTTTGATGGGCCAACGCAATATCCCGCCACCGATCCGCCTTCTGGCCGGTTAAACCCGCAAGATGCCCAATGCGGCGCCCCCGTCGGGCAGGCCACCTGATGGTCATAGGCATGAATAATGGATTTCTCGACCTCTGCCTGACTGCACCTGTCGGGGAACATTGTCGAAAACTTCGATGGGTCGGGTCCATCGGGGTTCACCAGTGTGATGGTCGCGCCATAAACGCCACTGGCATTTGGCGCTTGCGTGATCTTCACATCCGCGACACTTGCCGGATTAATGCCATCCGGGCGGGAATGAAACCCCTTGGCCCGATTGCCATCGACCTCGCCGCAAAAGACATGTTCGATATTGATCGGTGGTGTGGTGTCAGTCCAATGCGGATCGGCAGGGCAGGCAACCTGTGACTGGGCAAACGCAATCCCCGGCAAAACCATCCCGGCAAGAAAACAGAGGCAAATCCGTAAAAGCCCAACCATCAAAGACCTCCTTTGCCGCGCACCACAATTCAAAGCTGCGAAAATTCAAGCCCGATACGAAGGGCCAGCACACTGGCCGGCTCAAAGCGCATCGGCACCCCGCCAAGCTTGCCGCCATGCCATTGCGCCTTGGTCAGGACAAACGCCCCAAGCGGCAGCGCATGACTGCCCCGGAAATTGACAAGGGCACGGATTTCCTTGGGCTTGCGGATCGCCTCATCGCGCCACAGGCAGTGATAGGCAAAAAGTGGCGTGCCGGACCGGCGATCAAGGAACACAAACGGCACCTCATATTGCCCCCAGCGCGCGTAATACAGGCTTTCCATGCCCACGCTCGAGGTCAGAAACTGTGTCTGGATCGCGGTTTCGGCCAAACGCGTGATTGTCGTACTGTCGGATGCCCGCCCGCCAATCAACCCGGTGCGAAGGCCCGGATGGATCAGATGGACCTTGAACGCCACCGCGCGCTGGAACGGTTTGGCATCCTGATCCACACGTTCAAGACGGCGCACCAGCCAGGCACTTTCAAGATATTCCAGATACCGCCGCAGCGTGTTCTTGGCGATATCAAGCTCGCGCGCCAGCGTTTCAATCGAAAATTCCGACCCCGTATTATAGGCCAGAAGCGCAAACAACCGATGCAGGTCCGAGGGGCTTGAAATACCGTGCAGCCCCGGCAAGTCGGAATGCAGTGACCGGTGAATGGCCCCGGCCTCGCCATTGGCATCGTGAAAGCCGCCTTCATTGATATAGTCTTCAAACAAGTCGTTAAGTTGAACCAACCCGTCCGGCACATCAGCCGTATAGCGCCCGACATTGGGCGTTTCGGGCAAGACATCACTCGGCGCGATGCCCTTTTGCTCCAGATACTCGGCAAAGCTGAACGGGGGCAAAAACAGGCTTTGAATATATTCAACATTATCGCCCGCCGGGGCCAGCGCACTGACCGCCACCACGCGCAACATCGGGTCGGCCGCCAGCAGTTTGATCAGGCTGGCCTCCCAATCGCGCTGATAGGATACCTCGTCGATAAACAGCCAAAGCGGATGATCAGCCGAAATGCCGCGCATGGAACGCAGCAATTTTGGCAAACGCGGCAGGTCTATTTCCAGAAACAGCGGATGTTCCAGCGACACATAGCAAACATGGCGACGCGGCGTATCGGCATTCAAAAGTTCCGACACGGCTTGGCGCATCATCACGGTCTTGCCGACCCCGCGCGGACCGGTCAGCACCAGCGCCTTCTGCCCGTCATTCTTTTCAATTGCCGCCCAGAATCGCTTGAAAAACGCCCGTTGTGGCAGGCCCTGCACCTGCTCATCGGTAACGCCATCCCACCACGGGTTATCAAGCATCAAACGATGCAGAAAATCCTGTTCCCCGGGATGTTCGATCATGGTCGCCATATGAATTTCCCCAAAACGCTGTCTGCCCTATAGCTGGATATATGGGCAATTTTCCCGACTTTGCCGGGAAAACCTTTAAATTAGGTATAGTGATAAACGCTATTTGGGAGTTTTTCTGCAAGAACTTGCAAACAAAAGAAAAACCGGACTGCATTGGCAATCCGGCTTAACTGTTTGACGACGGTCCTTCGGGTCAAGACCCGTGCTAACGCGAGGGGGGATTGGGGTAGCTTATAAAACCGTCGTCAATCTCGGTTGCTGAACAATGCCTCTCTTCGGATCGTCATTCCCGCGAAGGC
>NZ_DBGS01000041.1:8060-8185 GCF_002295455.1 Thalassospira sp. UBA848
GGATTGGGGTAGCTTATAAAACCGCCGTCAATCTCGTCAAAATACTCTGCTCGTGCTTACGCCTTTGGCCCATCCGGTTTGCTGTCTTCATCGGACTTGCTGGCGTCGTCATCCTCTTTCATCTT
>NZ_DBGS01000084.1:0-12971 GCF_002295455.1 Thalassospira sp. UBA848
CTTGCGCAGCAAAAACCACCAGCCCAGAAAGATTACGGTCGGACCCAGATAGATCGTCAGATATTCAAGTCCGTTGCGTGCCGCCGTGCCAACAGCGCCATAAAACGTCCAGGACGTGCAGTAAACCGCGATGGATAATGTATAGACCGTCGGATTGCGGACCCAAGAATGCCCGTCACGCGCGCGCTTGTCGCCCCACCATGCAATCGCATAAAGCAGCCCGACATAAATCAGCGAAACGAGGATGACCAGTTCCGAGGACAGCATGGGCTATTTCCTCTCGGTCTGGGCAGCGTTGCGAAGTGCGCTTGTCAGAACGGCACACAGCGCAATCAGTATGGCCCATCCGACAAAGAAATAGACAAACAGGATCGGCAGGCCAAGGATCGTGCCATCAAGCGAAAACATGCCCACGATTGGTGGCAGCCAGATGAACAAGGCCACCAGCATCAGGACAAGGGCGCGTTCGGTAAGTCTGCGTGGCGGTGTGATGGGCGCCTCCTGCCGGTTGATTGGGAACGCGAACGCGCGTTTCAGTTCGCGTTGCGTTCCAGCAGGGCCTTGACCCGGGACACAACATCGCGTGTGGAAAATGGCTTGGTCACAAAATCATCGACACCAAGCTCAAGACCCTTGCGACGATCCACTTCACGTGTCTTGGCGGTGAGCATCATGATCGGCACTTGCCGGGTGTTGGAATCGCCGCGCACGGCGCGCACGACTTCAAACCCATCGCAAACAGGCATCATGACATCAAGTAAAACCATGTCCGGAATGTCGCGCGCAATCATGGAAATCGCGGTGCGCCCATCTGTGGCGACGCTGACATCATAGCCTTCCTTCTCCATCAGGAAGCTCAGGGACTCGACAATGGTTTCCTCGTCTTCGGCAATCAAGACCTTTGGTCTCTCATTCAAGGACGTTCTCCCGATTTTTCGGATTGTTATACCCCCAATCCTAGCGGCTAATGCTCTGAATGATAATGCTACTTTGGGGTGGTATACATAAGGTATTGCTGTTGATGGTGCCTGCCTCTCATTTCGCAGCCATTTTGGGTGTGCCTTCCGCCATTTCATAGGCGCGTTGCGCACAGTCATTACGTGGGCATTGTCGGCACGATATACCAACCGGAACGGCTGATTCCGGTCGATCAAGCGACAAACGATCACCATAGACGACATCATTCGAGAACACCGTATCACATCCGATCATCACCGAATGAACCGATCGCGGCACCCCATACCCCCCGGCACCTGATCGCAGGGCACGCGCGACAAATAGATATTCACTGTCATCGGGCAGGCGGACAAATTGCGGAATAACACGTTCGGGCGCGGTATAGGCTTCGTGCACGACCCAGCGCGGGCAGGCGCCGCCATAGCGTGGCAATTGCAGGCCGGATGCGGAAAAGCGCTTGGAAATATTTCCGGCAATATCCGTTCGCACCAGATGAAACGGAATGCCTTCGGCTCCGGGACGGCGAAGCGTTGTCAGGCGGTGGCAAACTTGCTCCCAGCTTGCGGCATAGCGTTGCTGAAGCAGTTCGATATCGTGGCGCATGCTGCGCGCATCATCCAAAAACGGCTCATAGGGAAACAACAATGCCGCCGCCGCATATGAAATCAGGGCTTCTGATGCGCGAACCCGGCCAGCCTCGCTGCTGACCTGGGCCTGATCAAGGATTTCATTGATTGGCTCGGCAGCCTCAAGGCGGCAAATGGTGCGGGCCGCCTGAAAACGGGCTGAGGTGATCGGCAGGGCGCGCGATACGCGCAGTGTGTTGTTTTTGGCATCCCATTGATGGCCGCTTGTCAGGAAATCTTCGGACGGCAGGCGTTCGATCCGGGTTTTGTGGCGGTCCTCAAGATAGTTGATCAGGTCAGTCAGATAGAGCCCGCCATCCGGATCAATCACCGGGCGCATCTTGTGGGCGTGGTCTTCAAGGCTGGGGAAATGGTTGGCATTGTCATACAGCAGGTCATCGACTTCCTCGGCCGGGCTGGCGGCGGGGCGACCGGCTTCGCCACGTTCAAGAAAGTTGAAAATCTCGGTCGCGGATTCAGCAAGGCGCTGGGATTCCTGTACCAGTGTCGCGTTAAAGCGTGCGCGCTGATCGGGCGACAGATCATCATAATCATCAAAGATTTCCGCCACGGTGCGGATCGACGTGATGCGCGTCAGGATCGAATGGCTGGCCTCGGTCAGGAACGGATCGTGGCTAAGGCGTTCGGACAGGGCATCAATGTCATCAAGGCCGCTGCGATATGCGCGATACAGTGACAGGAACGCCGTGATCATGCCCGGTGCGGCGGCAATCATGGCCGGGAAGTCGCGGCTTTCGACCGGGGTGGTGCGAAAGACAGGATCGGATGCGACTTCGGCAAGGTCGGAAAGCAATCGGCTTTCCTCTGACCCGGACAGCGTATGCGGGTGAATTTCCAGTGCCTCGGCAATTCGCATCAACAATCCGCCACCAATCGAGCGGCGGTTATGTTCGATCAGATTAAGATAGGACGCCGAGATGCCCGCAGCCTTCGCCAGGGCATTCTGGGTCATTCCGATGTCTTTTCGCCGTCCGCGAATGCGGTGTCCGATGGGGGCCTGACGCGCCATACTAAAGTCTTACCTGTTGACAAGATTTACAAATTTTCACAAAGGTCATCTATATATTTACAAAAAAGTTGTTTTATATCAACTAGGTGTTGATTCATTTTCAAATGCTCCTCATTGTTTTGACAGGTCGATAAGAAAAAGAACCAAAATACAGACCTCAGATTTCTCTGAAACAGATCCCAAGACATTGGGGAGGAAAACCATGTCGGAGACTAAGCTTATCGGAAATGTATCTCGTCGTACGATCCTGAAAGGGTCCGCGGCCACCACGGGTGCAGCCCTCATTGGCGGCACTTTCCCGATGCATTTCATCAAGAACGCGCATGCCCAGACCTTCCGTGGCGATCCGGGTAGCGCTTCCAGCGTCAAACTCGGCTTTAACGTTCCGCAGACCGGTCCGTATGCCGACGAGGGTGCTGACGAACTGCGCGCCTATCAGCTTGCAGTCAAGCACATCAACGGCGAAGGCGATGGTGGTATGCTCAATACCATGAAGCCGCTTGAGCTCAAGGGTAACGGTATCCTCGGCAAAAAGGTCGAGTTCGTAACCGGTGATACCCAGACCAAGTCCGATGCTGCGCGTGCTTCTGCAAAGCGTATGATTGAAAAAGACAATGTGGCAATGGTTACCGGTGGTTCGTCCTCTGGTGTGGCAATTGCCGTGCAGGGTCTTTGCCAGGAAATGGGCGTCATCTTCATGGCGGGCCTGACCCACTCGAATGACACCACCGGTAAAGACAAAAAGCGTTATGGCTTCCGCCACTTCTTCAACGCTTATATGTCCGGTCAGGCGATCGCGCCGGTTCTGCTTGACGAGTACGGCAACGAACGCCGCGCTTACCACCTGACGGCCGATTACACCTGGGGCTGGACTCAGGAAGAATCGATCAAGGCCGCAACCGAGAATATCGGTTGGGAAACCGTCAACACGGTTCGTACCCCGGTTGGTGCTGGTGACTTCTCGCAGTACATCACCCCGGTTCTGAACTCTGGTGCAGATGTCCTGATCCTGAACCACTATGGTAAGGACATGGTCAACTCCCTGACCCAGGCTGTTCAGTTCGGTCTGCGTGACAAGCAGGTGAACGGCAAGAACTTCGAAATCGTCGTTCCGCTGTATTCCCGCCTGATGGCACAGGGTGCTGGCGAAGCTGCAAAAGGTATCCTTGGTACCACCAACTGGCACTGGTCGCTGACCGACGCCGGTTCGCAGGCCTTCGTCAAATCGTTCGGTCAGGAATACGGCTTCCCGCCGTCCCAGGCTGCACATACCTGCTACGTCCAGACGCTGCTTTATGCAAACGCCTGCGAAATGGCCGGTACCTTTGCACCTTGGGAAGTCATCAAGCAGCTCGAAGGCTTCGAGTTCGATGGCGCGGGCAACGGCCCGACCCTGTATCGTGCAGAAGATCACCAGTGCTTCAAAGACGTTCTGGTTGTGCGTGGTAAAGAAAACCCGCAGTCCAACTTTGACCTTCTTGAAGTCGTTAAAAACGTTCCGCGTGCACAGGTCGAATATCCGGCCGATATGTTCGGCGGGGAACTGGGGCCGTATCAAGTCTGATACACCCAAAATTGATGCAAGTAGGGCCGGCCATCTCCCAATGGTCGGCCCGTTTGCCCTCTGGCCTCGGCCTATACGACTTTTGACTAAGTCCCTTACGAATACGCGGCGGATAACTGATGGACGCTATATTTCTTCAAATCCTGAATGGTCTGGACAAGGGCGGTGCCTACGCACTGATTGCACTTGGTCTGACCCTGGTGTTTGGCACGCTCGGCGTGGTGAACTTTGCCCACGGTGCCATCTTCATGATGGGCGCATTCTGCGCGGTCACTCTGGAAAAACTTTTGACCCTTTCGGTCAAGGTCAAGGATGAGTCGGTCACCTTCTTTGACGCCTACAAGGAAACGCCATACCTCGAACTGTGGTTTGGTGATACCGGGACGGCGATCATTGACTGGTCGGTACCGTTATCGATCATCCTGGCAATACCGGTGATGTTGTTAATCGGCATTGTCATGGAACGCTCGCTCATCCGGTATTTCTACAAGCGTCCTCATGCCGAGCAGATTCTTGTGACCTTTGGTCTGGCCATTGTTCTTCAGGAACTGGTCAAGGCTGCCTTTGGCGCGAACCCGATCCCGCAGGGGGCACCTGATATCGTTTCGGGGTCTGCAGCCGTTGGCGCGATCTTTGGTCTTGGTGAAGCTGTTGTTTATCCGTGGTGGCGTCTGATTTATCTGGCGTTCTCGCTGATTACCATTGGCCTTGTATTCTCGTTCCTGCATTTCACCACCTACGGGATGGTGGTGCGCGCCGGGATGGCCGACCGTGAAACGGTCGAGCTTCTGGGCATCAATATTGAACGTCGCTTTACGATTGTGTTTGGCATCGCGGCCGTGGTCGCGGGTCTGGCAGGCGTGATGTACACGCCGGTTCTGCCCCCGGATTATCATCTGGGCATGGACTTCCTGGTACTGTCATTCGTCGTGGTTGTTGTGGGTGGCATGGGCTCTTTGCCCGGTGCGGTGGCCGCTGGCTTCCTGCTGGGGATCTTGCAGTCCTTCTCGTCCATGACCGAGGTGAAAGACATCTTCCCGGGGATTGACCAGATCATCATCTACCTTGTTGCCGTCGTCATTCTGCTGACCCGTCCGCGCGGTCTGCTGGGACGCCGGGGCGTGATGGAGAGCTAAAAAATGTCAAATACAAAAATCGTCTCGCCCAAGAAGGATATGATCTTCATGGCCATCCTGTCGGCCGTGGTCCTGACCATGCCGCTGTGGTTGCAGCCCTTCGGGGCGGCCTATCCCGACCTGATGCAGAAGTTCATGATCTTTGGCATCTTTGCCATCGGCTATAACATTCTGTTTGGCCTGACCGGCTATCTGTCCTTTGGTCACGCAGCCTTTCTGGGTGTGGGGTCCTACACCGCCGTCTGGTCGTTCAAGCTGCTGTCGATGAATGTCATTCCGGCATTGATCTTTGGCACGGTCCTTTCGGGTCTGTTCGCGCTGGCCATCGGCTTTGTGTCCTTGCGTCGTTCGGGGATTTACTTCTCGATCCTGACACTGGCCTTTGCACAGATGTCCTATAACCTGGCCTATTCGGTTCTGACCCCGATCACCAACGGTGAAACCGGTCTGCAGCTTGAGCAGGCGGATCCGCGTGTTCTGGATCGCATGTCTGGCATCGAAGCGGACGCATCGCTTCCGACCCCGAATCTGTTCGGGATCGAGGGGATCGGTTATTCGGGCTTCTATATCTGTGCGGCCCTGATGCTGATTTCGTTCTTCATTTACCTGCGCATCTTCCGCTCGCCATTCGGGCTTAAGCTGCGCGCGATCAAGTCAAACCAGAACCGCATGGGCTATACCGGGTTCAGCACCCGTCCATATCTGATGACCGCCTTTGTCATCTCGGGCATGTATGCCGGTCTTGCCGGTTCGCTTCTGGCGGTGACCGATCCGCTGGCCGGGGCCGAGCGCATGCAGTGGACTGCATCGGGCGAGGTCGTTCTGATCACGATCCTTGGCGGTGTTGGTACCTTGATTGGTCCGCTTCTGGGCGCTGGTATCATCAAGTATTTCGAGAACATCTTCTCGGCCTTTAACGATACCGTGCTGCTCAATGCATTCTCCTTCCTGCCGGACTGGCTGGCACACCCGATTGCATCCGTGGTTGGGCTGTTTGTTGGCGAAGGCTGGCATCTGACCCTTGGCCTTGTCTTCATGCTGATCGTGATCTTCCTGCCCGGTGGCATCATGGAAGGTATCAGCCGCCTGTCGCGTCTGCTCTTCAAACGCGAGAAAACCGAGCCGAAGTCCGACGGTCATGAAAACAAAGAAAAAGAACAAACATCGGCGGGGGAGGTCTGATCCATGTCCGAATACATTCTTGACGTCACCGACGTTGACAAGAACTTTGGCGGTCTGCAGGCGCTTTCCGATATTAACCTTCGGGTTAAGGAAGGCACCGTGCACGCGATTATCGGGCCGAACGGGGCTGGCAAATCGACATTGCTGAACGTGATTGTCGGGCGTCTGGCACCCAGCCGTGGCCGTGTGCTTCTTGGCGATCAGGTGCTGACTGGCAAGGAACCGCACGAGATCAACCAGCTTGGTGTTGCCCGTGTTTTCCAAACGCCGGAAATCTTCCCGGAACTGTCGCTTTTGCAAAATGTGATGGTTCCGGCCTTTGCCAAGCGCGAAGGCATTTTCAAGATGAACTTCATCAAAAGCCTGTTCTCGGAAAAAGAAGTCCTCGAACATGCTGAACACCTTCTTGAAGATGTCGGCTTGCTTCAGCACAAGGATCATCTTGCCGGTTCGATGTCACGTGGTGACAAGCGCCGTCTTGAACTTGCCATGTGCCTTGGGCAACAGCCGAAACTGTTCTTGCTTGATGAACCGACCGCGGGCATGTCGCGCCATGATACCAACCGCACGATTGATCTTCTTAAACGGATCAAGGAACGCGGCATGACCAAGGTGATCATTGAGCACGACATGCATGTTGTGTTCAGTCTGGCCGATCGCATCAGCGTTCTGGCCCAGGGTGCCATCATTTGTGAAGGCACACCTGAAGAAGTACGTAACGACCCACGGGTCAAGGAAGCCTATCTCGGAGGGGAAACGGTATGAACGCGCTGCCAAAACAGGAACCTGTCCGTAAACAGGGTGGCGACCCGGCGTTTTTCTCGGTCTATGACATCCATGCCTATTACGGCGAAAGCTATATCGTTCAGGGGCTGTCCTTTGACATCCGCGAAGGCGAAATTCTGGCGCTTCTCGGGCGTAACGGGGCGGGCAAGACATCGACGCTCCGTACCCTTGCCCGCATGGGGGACCCGGAACTCAAACATGGCGAGATCTGGCTTGATCACCAGCCATTGCACGAAATGAAGGCATGGCAGGCCGCCCGTTTGGGTCTGCAACTTGTGCCCGAAGATCGTCGCATCATTCCGGGCATGACGGTCGAACAAAACCTTGAACTCGCCCAGATTGCCGAACCGCATGGCTGGTCAATTCAGCGCATCTATGAACTGTTCCCGCGTCTTGGTGAAAGGGCGGAGCAGGAGGCGATCACGCTTTCGGGCGGTGAGCAACAGATGCTTGCCATCGGGCGTGCTCTGGCCCGTGACATCAAGATCCTGCTGCTTGATGAACCCTATGAAGGTCTGGCACCGGTTATTGTTCAGGAAATCGAACGAACCCTGCAAAACGTCAAAAAGCTCGGCATTACTACCATTATTGTCGAACAGAACGCGATTGCAGCCCTGAAACTGGCAGACCGCGCCATCATCATGGATAGCGGCGAGATCGTCTTTGACGGGACCGCGCAGGCTGTTCTGGATGACGAGGAACTGCGCGATCAGTACCTCGCCATCTAGGGAACATACCTAGGGTCATCTTGCCCGTTTTGTGTGGGGGGAGTTTCCGAAGCTTTGTTGTAAGGGGGGCTTCGGAACAGTTAAGGCCGTGCCTGTGGGGCGCGGCCTTTTCCTTTGTCTGGGCTGAATGATGATCTAATCGTCAGACGCCAATCGCCTTCCCGTCGCTGCGTGGATCATGTGCCCCGTCGACGAAGCCATCCTCGTCAATGCGGATGATGCCGGCCTGTCCGGCAAGGGCACTTTGCTGCTCAATCGCACGCAGAACATGACCACGTGCGGCCAGTTCATCAAACACGTCATCCCCGGCATCGACTTCAAGTTTCAGGCTGTCATTGGCATCAGAAAACGTCTTGCCAAGCAAAAAGCGCGGCTTGGTCAGCGCCTCAAGCGGGGACAGGTCAAAATCAAGCAGCCGGGTCAACAGCATCGCAAGGGTTTGCGGCTGTCCATCGGCCCCTTGCGTGCCATACAGCAAATGCGGCTTGCCCCCCTTAAGCGCCATGCCGGGATTAAGCGTATAGAACGGAAGCTTCCCCGGTGCGAAGGCATTCGGGTGGCCCGGGTCGGTGCTGAATGCGGCCCCGCGGTTTTGCCAGACAATGCCGGTATCGCCCGCGACCACCCCGCTGCCCCAATCGAAATAGGTGCTTTGCAAAACACTGGCGCAATTGCCATTGGCATCCTTGGCGGCCAGAAATACCGTATCGCCATGCCGGAACGGATGCGGCCAATCAAGCGCCTTGGTGGTCGAGATTTCCTTGGCATCTGCGGCCAGATCGGCGTGATCCAGAAGGGCCGTAAAATCGGTGCTGGTAAAATCGGGATCGGCGATCTGATCGCGTTTCAGGAATGCCCGTTTGATGGCCTCGACCACCAGATGGTAATGATCCGCCGTTCCCTCGGCCCAGTTCTTTTGCCCCAGTTCGCGCAACACCCCCATGGTCATGAGCGTCGCCAATCCTTGCGTTGGCGCGGGCGGGGCAAACAGGGTGACGTCACCATATTCAAGGGACACCGCATCGACCGTTCGGGTACGGGTTTTCGCAAGGTCCGCCTTGGTGATCGGCGATCCCACGGCTGACAAGCCTTTGACAATCTGATCAGCAAGGCCGCCTTCATAGAGATCGCGCGCGCCAAGCTCGGCAATGCGTTTCAGGCTTTGCGCCAGGTGCGGCTGATGGAAGGTTTCACCGGCATGTGGCATCCGGCCTTGCGGGGTGAAGACATCCATAAAGCCCGGCCAATTGGCGATTTCCTCTTTCCGGAAATCAAGCCAGAAACATTGTGACGGACTGATCGCAAAGCCGTTTTCCGCAAGCGTAATTGCAGGCGTGATCAATTCCGACAGGCTTTTGGTCCCGCCCCAGTTCTTTGCCGAATGATCAAGGGCGTGTTGCCATGAATCCACCGTGCACGCCGTGGTCAGGGTCGAACCCGGACCGCGCAGCGGAATTGGGGTGCCGGGCGTGATTGTATCGCCGCCTTTTTCGGCGGCCTGACCAATACCCAGGAAAGACTGAACCTTGCCGCTGTTGTCTGAAACCATCCAGACCGCATCACCACCAATGCCGCAGAAATGCGGGTAGGTCACGGCAAGGACGGATGCCGTGGCGACAACCGCCTCAATCGCGGTGCCGCCATCGCGCAGAACTTTTGCACCGGCCTCACTGGCCGCCGTGCTGGGGCTTGTGACCATGGCGCGATGTTGAAAGGCCGTCTGTTGATCGGTCATGGGGGCATTCTCTCAGTCAACGAGGTTGTATTTGAATTGGGTCGGACTGCGCGTGGATCGGGTGTGGCGAAATTGCATACAATCCTTTATACAAGCGCAGGTTACAAAATCTTCGAAACAAGAAACGTGGCGGATCGGGATGAAAGCAGCGGACAAGGCAAAGCATCGTACAGATATGATCAGTTCGGCATTGCGTTCGGCAATCCTTGAACGTGTACTGATGCCCGGCATGAAGCTGCCCGAAGATTCTTTGGGTGAACGGTTCGGCGTCAGCCGCACCCTTATTCGCCAGTCGCTTGAACGGCTTGCGGCCGAAGGTCTGATCGAACTTCGCCGTAACAAGGGTGCGATGGTTGCCAAGCCCAGCCTTGAAGAGGCCCGTGATCTTTTCGAGCTCCGCACCCAGATCGAAGACCTTGTCATCAGCCGGGTGATCAAGAATATGAGCCCGGAAATTCTGGGCGAACTTGAAGCCCATCTTGCCAAGGAAGTCGAAGCCGAAAACGCGTCGGAGCCGATCTCGATCCGGCTTGCCACCGAATTCCACATTTTGCTCGCACGTCTTTCGGGAAGTCCGGTCTTGCTGCGCTATGTCGAGGAAATCGGCTATCGCTGTGGTTTGACGCTCTCGCTTTATGCCCGACCGCATTCGACCGATTGCGGCATTCAGGAACACCGCCAGATCATTGATGCCCTCGCCAAGGGGGACGAAGACACCGCGCGCAAACTGATGCGCCATCATCTGACGGCGGTTGCCGACAGAGCCCTGTTCACGACAGAGGAAGGCGGGCCGCTTTTGTATCTTGATGCGCTCGAACCCTATGCCCGGAAAGTGCGCGACGGCGGGGCATAACGCAACATTGCCGCCGCGCACATGACCGCCTGTCCGCAAGTGCAGGCGATCTTTCGCATTCCAGGGATTGGGGGTGGGCAGGTGCCGATGCGGATTTGGCATATGCGGGCCTAGGCCTTGATACCCTTGCGGATCAGAATGCGTTCCGCACTTTCATTCCAGACATCCATTTTGATGATCTTGCCGGTTTCAATCACGAAACGGTCGATATAACGGTTGCCTTCAAACGGGGTGCCGTCGGGCCATTCGCCGTAAAGCCAGCCGGTGCTGTAAACAACGGTCTGGCCATTGGTATGGGCGACATCAAACTGACCGAACTTCTTTTTTACCCATTTATAACGCGCGGCGTTAAAGGCCGTGGTGCCGGACGGATGGTCGTATTTCTGACCATCGGTAAAGGTGATGACGACATCATCAGACATGAATGTCGCCGCCAGTTCCGGGTCGGGTTTCATGGATGCATCAAGAAAATCACGCACGGTCCGGGCCTCTGGCGGCAGGGTATCAAGCACATTTTCCGCAGTTTGGTCGCTCATTTCGAAAGCCTCTGTTTTCGGGAATTGATCTGGCATCAGCATAAACGCTGTGCAGAAATTTTGCATGCACTAATTTTATGCAAAAATTGCATGCAATCTGCGTATACATGAGGCAATTCTGTTTTCTGCCCGGATGGAAAAACGCCTAAACCTCTGATTTTAAATGATTATGATTCTTGGCATGTCGCTTGCTGCGGTGCGGTGACGATTTGGTGCGCAACGCGAATTTGCGACACCGAACGCTGCAGACACATAATCAGGGAGTCTCACATGCCTATTTCTTCGCCTTTCCGGAAAATAACGCGGCGTGCCGCCCTTCTCGGGGCTGCTGCTGCGCTGATGTTCGCCACCACCCTGCCTGCCCATGATGCCCGTGCAGAAGACACAGTGAAACTTGGCCTTGTAGCCGCACTCAGCGGTCAGTCAGCCAAGTCGGGCGAAGCCATTACGCGCGGCATCACCCTTGCGATTGACAAGATCAATGCCGAGGGCGGCGTTCTTGGCAAGCCGCTTGAACTTGTATCGCGTGATGATGAAAGCAACCCGGGCAAGGGTCTGGTTGCAGCCCGTGAACTGGCCCAGCGCGAAGGCGTTGCGGCGATCATTGGTGGCCTTGATACGCCGGTATCCTTTGCCATTGTGCCCTATGTGAACCAGCAGAAAATCCCGTTCATCGGCCCGTGGGCTGCCGGAACCGGGATCACCAAAAACGGTGCAGAGGAAAACTATGTCTTCCGCGTTTCGGCGGTTGATGAATATGTCGACGAAGCCATCACGGAATATCTGATCGCCAATTACGGTGCCAAGAAACCGGGCATGATCCTGATCAACAACCCGTGGGGGGAGTCCAATGAAAAGGGCCTGCTCAAGGCTCTTGAAAAGCGTGGCATGGAACATGCCGGGATCGAAAAGTTTGAATCAAACGATGTCGATGTTGTCCCGCAGCTGACCCGCCTAAAGGAAAACGGCGCGGATTCCCTGTTTGTGGTTGCCAACGTTGCGCCTACCGCACAGGTGATCAAGTCGCTTGATCGTATGGGCTGGGATGTTCCGATTTCATCGCATTGGGGTCCGGCCGGTGGCCGCTTCACCGAACTGGCTGGCAAGTCTGGCGAGAAGGTCCACTTCATCCAGACCTATCTGTTTACCGATCCGGCCAATCCGATGTTCGTCAAACTTCAGGAAAAGTTCCCGGAAATCGAAACCCTTGCCGACGTGACCCCGGCAACCGGCATTGCCAATGCTTATGACGCAACCCTTCTGCTTGCAGCCGCGATTGAAAAAGCCGGTTCGACCGATGGTCCGGCCATCCGCGAAGCCATGTACGAGATCAGCGGTGTCGAAGGCATGATCAAAACCTATGACAAGCCGTTCACCCCGGACGATCAGGATGCGCTTGGTCCGGAAGACTACACCTTCGCGCATTTCGTCGAAGGCCAGATCATTCCGATCAAATAAGCAACTTATCCAACCCGAATGGCGTGTACCCAATGCGCGCCATTCGGGGATTTATCCATTTTAAATGATGCACTTACGTGCACGGCATAGGCAGGCGGCTGGCAATGACACTTTTAATCGCAGCTCTGATAACCGGGATCGGTCTGGGCAGTATGTACGGGCTGATCGCACTTGGTTTCCAGATCACCTATTCGGTGTCCTCCAAGGTCAATTTCGCGCAAGGATCGATGGTGATGCTGGGCGCTGTTCTGGGCTTTGTATTCTGCGAACGATACGGTTTTCCGGTCATTGTCGGCTATCCGCTGGCCATTCTGTGCTGCGGGCTTGCCGGTATCATGGTCGAATTTTTCCTTGTTCGTCCGTTTGCCATTCGCAATTCC
>NZ_DBGS01000084.1:13140-13260 GCF_002295455.1 Thalassospira sp. UBA848
CGCACTGGCACTGCATGCCCTGTTCCGCCATACCCGTCAGGGGCGTGCGCTTTTGGCGGTGGTGCAAAACCTTCAGGCAGCCAAGCTGATGGGGATCAACACCACCTTGATGGTGACCGG
>NZ_DBGS01000084.1:13272-51818 GCF_002295455.1 Thalassospira sp. UBA848
CGTCCGTTTGCCATTCGCAATTCCGAAGCCTGGCTGATGGCCACTGTCGCGGGCGGTATTTTGCTTGATAACGCGGTACTGTTTACCTTTGGCAACGAACCGCGCACCCTGCCATCCGCCCTTGTTGGCGAAAGCTGGAACGTGTTTGGCACCGGCGTTTACCCGCAACAGATCCTGATCCCGATGGCGGCCATTGGTGTCGCACTCGCACTGCATGCCCTGTTCCGTCATACCCGTCAGGGCCGTGCGCTTTTGGCGGTGGTGCAGAACCTTCAGGCGGCCAAACTGATGGGGATCAACACTACCCTGATGGTGACCGGATCCTTTGCCATTTCATCGATGCTGGCCGGCTGTGCCGGGCTTTTGATTGCGCCGCTGTTCTCGGTGCATTCCGATATGGGCACGCTTTTTGGTCTCAAGGCCTTTGCGGTTGCCATTCTGGGCGGCATGACATCGGCCTATAGCGTGATGTTGGCCGGCTTTATCTATGGCCTGGTTGAGGCCGGTGTGACCACCTATCTCGGATCGTCCTACACCTTCATCGTCGTCTTCGCGCTTGTGATCGCGGTTCTGACCGTCAAACCAAGCGGCCTGTTTGGCCGTGCTGCGATCAAGAAAGTCTGATGATGAAACGCGAAATCAAATTTAAAAATCCGATGCCCAAACTCAATAAATCCATCGCCCTTGATGTGACCATCCTGGCCGCCATCATTACCGGTTTGATCGGTGTCACGATCACGGGCGGCTATACCCAGTTCGTCATCGGCCTTGTCGCCATCACCACGGTTTTGTGTGTGGGGCTGAATGTTTTGTATGGCCTGACCGGGTTGGTGTCGCTTGGGCAGGTCGGGTTCTTTGCCATCGGGGCCTATGCCAGTGCCATTCTGACGCTGGCCGGGCTTAACTTCTGGATGGCGCTGATTGCATCGACCGTGATTGCCGGGTTGGCGGGGTGTGTTTTGGCACTTTCGGCTGTGCGGATGGCGGGGCCGTTCCTTGCCATGGTGACGATTGCCTTTGCCTTTATTGTCGAACATGGCGCGATTGAATGGCGGGCACTGACCGGCGGGCAAAACGGCCTGATGGGTTTCCCGATGCCCGAACTGTTTGGCTATATGTTTAGCGAACGTGATCTTGTGATGCTGTGTGTTGTTCTGGCCGGGGTTGCGCTTTTTGCGTTCCGTCGTTTGGCGACAAGTGGCTGGGGCATGGCAATGACCAGCATGCGCGATGCCGAAATCGCCGCAAGTTCGCTTGGCTATAACGCCTTTGCCGTCAAGGCATCGGGCTTTGCCATTGCGGCGGCTATGGCCGGTCTTGCCGGGGCGTTGTTTGCGCCGCTCATGATGTTTATCGCACCGTCAAACTTCCCGCTTAGCCAGTCGATCCTGTATCTGTTTGCCGTCATTCTGGGCGGCGCGGGCACGGTTCTGGGGCCACTGGTCGGCGCATCGGTTTCGGTCTTGTTGCCCGAACTTCTGGCCGATTTTGCCGAATATCGCCTGCTGATTTTTGGCGGACTTTTGATTGTCGTTTTGCTGATTGCCCCGCGCGGGATTGTCGGCGTGATCGAACGGTTCATTCCGCTGACCAAGCGCGGTGTCACCGCCACCCCGGCGCACGAGATCGAGGCAGGGCTTAAGGATTACGCCAAGTCCGATGGCCTGGTGGTTGAAAACCTGTCCATCGCCTTTGGCGGGGTGAAGGCGGTCAATGATGTGTCCTTTACCGCCAAGCCGGGCGATGTGACATCCATCATTGGCCCGAACGGGGCGGGTAAAACCACGCTTTTGAACATCATCAGCGGGTTTTACAAGCCGACCGAAGGAACTGTGCGCATCGGGGATCAGGATATCGCAGGCAAACCCACCGATTTTGCTGCGCGTAATGGCATTGCGCGCACCTATCAGGCGACCCGCTTGTTTGAAAACATGTCGGTGATCGACAACGTGATTGCCGGTCTTCCGGTTGGCCGGTTTGGCAAGCCGTTCAGTGCGATTGCGTCGGATGCCAACCGCAACCATGCCGCCGGGCTTCTGGCCTTTTGTGGCTATCATGGCGATATTGATGCCCGTGCCGGTGACCTGCCGCATGTTGATCGAAGGCTGGTTGAAATCGCCCGGTCGCTGGCGACCAAGCCCGGTGTGTTGTTGCTGGATGAACCGGCTGCTGGCCTGATGCATGCCGATAAGATGTCCCTGGCGAAATTGCTGCGCCAACTGGCCGATGCCGGGATTACGGTGGTGCTGGTCGAACATGACATGGAAATGGTCATGGGCATTTCCGATCAGATTTTGGCCGTGGATGCCGGAACCCCGATCATCTTTGACACCCCGCAGGCCGTTCAGAACGACCCGCAGGTGATCGCCGCCTATCTTGGTGACGGCGAAATGAAGGCCCGCCCGCGCCCGATCCCGTTTGAGGCCGGGGACTCCCCGGTGATTGAAACGCTGCGCCTGACGGCTGGATATGGTGCCGCACCGGTTCTGCATTCCGTGGACCTCAAGGTCCGTCAGGGCGAAATGGTTGCGCTTCTGGGGGCAAACGGTGCAGGCAAGTCGACCTTCCTGACCGCACTGGCCGGATTGCTCCGCCCCGTGGATGGCAAGATCGTTCTCAATAACGAATATATCCATGATCTTGCCCCGCATCAGATCGTGGAACAGGGCTTGGTTCTGGTGCCCGAAGGCCGTCAGGTCTTCCCGGAACTGACCGTGCGCGAAAACATCGAACTGGGGGCCTATAAGCAACCCAAACCTGTCAGTTCGGATGAACTTGAAGCCATCCTGAACCGCTTCCCGCGTCTGCGCGATCGCATCAACAGCCAGGCTGGTCTTTTGTCCGGGGGCGAACAGCAAATGATGGCGATTGCCCGTGGACTGGTCGCCAAGCCAAAGGCGCTGCTGCTTGATGAACCATCGCTTGGTCTGGCCCCTGCCATGGTCGAGGAACTCTATGCCATTCTCGGCGAATTGCGTGACGAGGGTGTCACCATCCTTCTGGTCGATCAGATGGCGACCATGGCGCTTTCGGTGGCCGATTATGCCTATGTCCTTGAACAGGGGCAGGTGGTTGCCAAAGGCAAGGCATCCGAGCTGAGAGAAGATGAACGCCTGATTGCCGCCTATTTGGGTGGTGCCGAACAGGGCGATAAAGCCCCCAACGATAAAAACCCGGAACTGGGAGCACACGAGAATGCTTGACTACCTGGTGAGGAACGCCTGCCTGAATGGTGAGAACGCGCTTGTCGATCTTGCCGTGGCGGATGGAAAAATTGTCCAAATTGCCCAGTCGATTACGGGCGATGCGCCAAGTTTTGATGCAGCGGGCCAACTGATCAGCTGCGGCTTTGTGGAAAGTCACATCCACCTTGATAAGGCCTGTATCCTTGACCGTGCCAAAAACGAAACCGGCACGCTTCAGGGCGCGATCAGTGCGGTCGCCAACGCCAAAAGCGGCTTTACCGAGGATGACATTTACGCCCGCGGTGTCCGCGTCATTGAAAAGGCAATTACCGAGGGCACCAATGCGGTGCGCACCCATGTCGAAATTGATCCGGGCATCGGCTTGGCGGGCTTTAACGCCATCAAGCGGCTTAAGGCCGATTATGCCTGGGCAATGGATATCGAGATTTGCGTCTTCCCCCAGGAAGGCCTGTTTAACTATCCCGGGACCGAGGAACTGTTGCGCCAGGCATTGGACAATGGTGCCGATCTTCTGGGCGGTTGTCCCTATATGGATACCGATCCACATGGCCAGATCCTGCGCCTGTTTGAAATGGCGCGCGACTATGATGTCGATCTGGATTTCCATCTTGATTTTGATCTGGATGCCAGCTGGCGGCATTTGGATGAAGTCGCCAAGCAATCCATCGCCTTTGGCTGGCAGGGCCGCGTGATGATCGGGCATGTGACCAAATTGTCGGTGCTGCCCAAACCCGAACTTGATGACACGATTGCCATCATGCGCGATGCCGGGATCGGCCTGACCGTGTTGCCCGCAACCGACCTTTTTCTGACCGGGCGCGATCACGATCATTCAGTCCCCTGTGGTGTTGCGCCGGCGCACAAGCTTGCCGCCCATGGCGTGTGCTGCACGATTGCAACCAATAATGTGCTGAACCCGTTTACGCCCTACGGCGATTGTTCGCTGTCGCGCATGGCAAATCTGTATGCCAATGTCAGTCAGCTCGCGACCGAGGCCGAACTTGAAAACTGCTTTGCCATGGTGTCCGACGCCCCGGCCAAACTTCTGGGTCGCTCCAGCAAAATCGCGGTCGGCGAAGCCGCAAGCTTCATCGTCCTGCCCGCCCAAAGCCGCGCACAAGTGGTCTCGGAAATCAGTCGCCCGATCTGGGGCATGAAAGAAGGGCGCGTAACGTTCGAGCATCCGGCGGCCCGCCTGTTTAAACCCGCATGAAAACCACAGCGTTCTGGAACGCAAAAAGCCTGTCCGTGCAGTAAGGCACCGACAGGCTTTTTTGTGCACAGGGTGGGGTACCTGTTTTTGGGGAATTGGGCTTATCTCGGCAGGTGGCCGTGTTCGCAGACGAATGCGACGTCTTTGCGGTCAATGCCGATGTCTTCAAGCACTTCGCGCGGGGCATTGCGCAGCATTTCCGCATCACGGGCGACCTTGTAGGCCAGCGCCCATTTGCGCGAAAAAAGAACGAGCCAGCGCCAGATGGTTACGCCTGATACCGGCGCGACATTGGTGGTGGCGGCGAGGGATCCATTTGTAAACTGTGCTGGCATGATGCTGGCTCATGAGTTTGTTTGCTAATAAGGGGTCAAAGTTTCCTTCGAACCCGCAAACAATCTACGCCTCGTTTATGTGAAACAGTGCGCAAAGTTCGCAAATCTGTGCGACATTTTCGCAAAGATCTGGCAAAAACGATTTTCTTTCGCTGTCGGCTTCGGTCATGTTTATCCGAAGGATGTTACAGCGTCGTTTGGGATATTGAACCTTGGCGGAACTCGATAAATTTGACTATCGCCTGCTGGAATTATTGCAGGAAAACAGTCGGTTAACAGGTAATGAGCTGTCCGCGAAAGTTGGCCTTTCATCGGCAGCCTGTTTGCGCCGGGTGCAGCGCCTGCGTGAAACCGGGGTGATTGAACGTGATGTCGCGATCGTATCACCCAAGGTATTTGGCAAGAAGATGATGGTGATCGTGCTTCTGACCATGGAGCGCGACCGCCCGGATCGTTACATGCTGATGCGCGAAGAATTCGGCAGAATGCCTGAAGTTGTGCAGTGTCATCATGTGACAGGGGCGCATGATTTTGTGCTGCGTATTCAGGTCAGCGACATGGAAGAATACAGCGCCTTTGTCGACCGGGTGTTTCATGAACCCTATATCAAACGCTATGAAAGTCTGGCGGTTCTGGGGTCGCTGAAATAGCGCAAAAAGGGGGTTTTGCATTTTTCAATTAAATTGAAGAATGCAACCCATTATTCAAAATAAGTTAAAGATCAGACCGCAAGCGCCCGCCCGACGCGACAGGCATATTTGCCGTCATTTTAATTGTATGAGGATTTAAAACGTGCCCGGATCGGAAATCCGGCATGCGCGTTTTGTCATGCCGGGATGGTTTTTTCGGATGCGTCGAACAGATGCACATCGCCGGATGCGAAATGCAGCCCGACGGTATCGCCCACGCCCGCGTCGGAATGACCAACGATGCGAACCGTGAACAGACCGACATCGGGGACATTGACATAGGCAAAGCTGTCGGAGCCGAGATGTTCCATGACATCGATCTGGCCGGTCAGGATGGCCTTTGAGGTATCATTGGCGTCACCGGCATCACAGAGCGCCATATGTTCCGGGCGAATGCCCATCTTGGTGGCACCTTCGGTATTGCGGGCAATATCGGATGTGTTGCCATTGCCAAAGGTAAGCTGCGTGCCCGTCCCCGTGCAGTCGACCACATTCATTTTCGGCGAGCCGATAAACTGGGCGACAAACAGGTTGCCCGGATGGCGGTAGAGATCAAGTGGCGTTCCGATCTGTTCGATCTGGCCGGCCTGCAGAACAACGATCTTGTCGGCAAGCGTCATGGCCTCGACCTGGTCATGGGTGACATAGACCATGGTGGCACCGAGTTTCTGGTGCAGGCGGGCGATTTCAAGACGCATTTCAACGCGCAAAGCCGCATCAAGGTTCGAGAGCGGTTCGTCAAACAGGAAGGCGCGCGGTTCGCGGACAATCGCGCGGCCAATCGCCACACGCTGGCGCTGACCGCCTGACAGTGCCTTGGGTTTACGATCCAGATAGTCTTCGAGTTTGAGCGTTGCGGCGGCTTCATCGACCTTTTGGGTGATTTCGGCCTTGGGCATGCCGGCAACGGTCAGGGCAAAGCCCATATTTTCGCGCACCGATTTGTGCGGATAGAGCGCATAGGACTGAAACACCATCGAGAGTTCACGTTCGGCCGGTGGTTTGCCGGTGACGTCATCGCCATCAATCAGGATCTGGCCATCGGATGCTTCGACAAGTCCCGAAATCAGCCGCAGCAATGTTGATTTGCCACAGCCGGACGGGCCGACAAAAATCACCAGCTCGCCTTCATTGATTTGAAGGTCGATGCCCTTGATGACATCAACCCCGCCAAATGATTTGCGGATGCCTTTAAGTTCGATCTGGCCCATTTTATGTGTTCTCCTGATCTGCGGTGCCGGTTGGTGAGGCTGATGGTGCGGTCGATGGGGACAGGCGGGACGCGATTGGCAAGGCTTCGGGACGGGCCGCCCAATAAAGCGACATGGATGCCGTCCACGAAAAGTCCGTGCCCCCGCCGCCACGACCGGTCACCGGGCAGAAATATTCGCGAAATTCCGAAAGTTCGATAAGGGACTGCGTGTCACGCCGGATGCGATCGGCAAGGTCGAGTTCGCCATGCTCAGACAATCCGGTGGCGATCATCCAGTTGACCATGGCCCAGACCGGACCGCGCCAATAGCGAATGGAATCAAACAGTTCGTGGCCGGGATCAAAGCTTGGAACGCTGTGTTCGACCTGCGAAATCCAATGGGTAAGCGTTGCGGCCATCTTGCCCGCACGGGCCGGTTCGACCGCGCCAGCGAACAGGGCAAGCCAGCTTCCCGATGTCAGGCCAGTGGCGTGTTCATCGCGACGCAAATCAAGCGTGACATAGCCGCCGACGGTTTCTGACCAAAGCTGTTCAAACCCGGCATCCAAGCGGGCAAGGCGGGCTTTGGCGCGGGCGGCGATATCATCCTGCCCCAGAAGCGTTGCCATATTGATCAGATCGCGTTCGGCCCGGCGCAATATGGCATTCATGCCCGGTTCAGCGACCCAGAACGGGCAATCGCGGGCAATGATTTCTGTATCCCAATTGCAATCACGACCAAATCTGACCAGCGCCATGTAGTGATCATAGTCGTCGTTTTTCGGACGTTCGTCCTGATTGACGATATCGGTGTCGCGGCGGTGATAGGTGCCAACCCCTGTGGTATCGATGAAGGATAAGGGGCGATCCCAGTCGGGCAGATTATCGCGGCCACTTTCCCACGGATGCATGATCGCAACCACACCGCGCCCATCCGGGTCACGGGCATCAAGGAACCATTGATGCCAGCGATCAAGTTTGGACAGAAGTTTTGCCGCCCGGTCGCGATGGGCAGCAATGTCTTCGGCCAGAAGCCGTTCGATCACGGTTGCCGCCACCGGGGGCTGGGTGATGCCCGATGTCGGGGGCGTGTTGGCGAT
Organism: Thalassospira sp. UBA848; assembly: GCF_002295455.1. Taxonomy (NCBI): domain Bacteria; kingdom Pseudomonadati; phylum Pseudomonadota; class Alphaproteobacteria; order Rhodospirillales; family Thalassospiraceae; genus Thalassospira; species Thalassospira sp. UBA848. The sequence continues at coordinate 21,008 of NZ_DBGS01000084.1, forward strand.
GTCGGTCGTGCCCCACTGTTCCGGTCCGGGGAAGTAGCTTTTTTCCTCTTTCCAGAAAATGATGTGCGGCACCATGCCGTTGTCCCATTGGGCGGAAAGCAGGCTTTCGACTTCCTGCCAGGCACGATCGGGATCAAAGACGGAAAAGCCAAGGGCAACCAGCGCGCTATCCCAGTTCCACTGGAACGGATAGAGCTTGGCACTTGGCACCGTATAGCCGCCGCGATCATTGCCAAGCAGGATGTCGGCCGCACGTCTGTTAGTACCGGTAAGCTGATCGAGTGAAAGGCGGATCCGGCTCATCTGGCTCATCCCTTGACGCTCCCGGCGGTGAGGCCCTGCACAAGGAAGCGTTCAAACCACAGGAAGATGACAAGGATCGGAACCGTTGCGATCACCGCACCGGCCATCAGATGTTGGCGCGGAACTTCGGATGAATTGAGCGACACCACGCCACGTGACAGGGTAAAGATGTCGGGATCATCGAGGAACATGAAGGCAAACAGGAATTCGTTCCAGGCGATCATGAAGACATAAAGCGACACCGATGCCAGGGCCGGCAAGGCAAGTGGCAGTGTGATTTTCCAGATCACGCCAAAGCGCGACAGACCATCCATCAAACCGGCTTCTTCCAGTTCGGCCGGAAGGCCGCGGAAATAGCCCTGAAGCATATAAAGGGCCACGGGCACCGTGGTGGCCGGATAGACGATCAGCAGGCCAACCACCGTATTGCGCAGGCCAAGCTGACTGAACACGGCATAAAGCGGGATGACCAGAACGATCATCGGCACCAGATAGATCAGCAGGATCGAGCTTGAAAGCACCGTCTGTCCGGGAAATTTCAAACGCGCCACCGCATAGGCGCCGGGGATCGAAAAGGCCAGCGTGATCACAACGGTGCAGACCGACACGATGGTCGAAATCAGAAGGAAGCGGCCAAAATTGAACTTGGTGAACAGTTCGACATAGCTGTCAAACAGGCTGGCAGCACCCTGTGTCAGATCAATCGACAGATCCAGCGGGTTCAGGAACAGATCCTGCTGGTTTTTCAGGCTGGTCATCACCATCACATAGAAGGGCAGGATGACGATCACGCTAAAGAACACAAAGCCAAAGCCCTTGAGTGTGCGGACAATCACCAGATCAATCTTGTAGCGTTTGAGCATGCCCGACTGAATATCAATCAGGACTGCGCGGTTGGCAAAGGTCACGGCAAGCGCGATCAGCCCGACGCCGAAGGCCTGAATAAGCGAACTTTCAGATAAGGCCAGACTGAAAGGTGCGCCAAAGGATACCAGCATCATCGAGACGATCACGGCAGCAAAGGCGACAAGGTAAAGCCCCGGTGTGCGATCTGCGGGCGCGCGCAGCATGATGATGGCAGCATTGACCGCCCCGCCAAGTGCACCTGCCGAAATGATCGGTGTGGCCGGAAGGCCGGTGATCAGGGTCAATGAAATGCCGGTGAGGGCAACGGCAATCGTGCCCCAAAGCAATCCGGTCAGAAGACCCAGAAGAAGACCCGTACCGATACGCATTACGAATCCTCCCGATGGACGAATTTGAAATAGAACACGGCAAAGACCAGAAGCAGGATAAAGATGGCAACTGCCACTGCCGCCCCGGCGCCGAGATTGGACAGGGCAAAGCCCTGTTCATAGACATCGACCGTCAGCGTGCGCGTGCCCGCCGCCCCGCCGGTCAGAAGGAAGATGTCGTCGAACTTGTTGAACGTCCAAATGAAGCGCAGCAGGAACAGGGTCGACAGGATCCCCAGAAGTTGCGGCAGGGAAATGTGCCAGAACTGTTGCAAGGGCGTGGCGCCATCGACCTCGGCGGCTTCGTACATGTCAGATGAAATCGACTGCATCCGGGCCAGAATGAACAGGAAGGACAGCGGGAAGTAGCGCCAGGCCTCAAAGGCAATCACGGTTGCCAAGGCCAGCGGGAAATCGATGGTCAGGCCGAAAACATCAATAGGAATGTCGCGCTGACCAAAGAAGTTTACGCCTTCATCCGCGATGTTCATGCGCTGCAAGATGGCATTGAAGGTGCCGTTGAACGGGTCAAGCAGGATGACCCATGTAAAGGCAACGGCAATGACCGGTGCGACATAGGGAAACAGGAAAAGCCCGCGAATGATCGACCGTCCGGCAAAGGGTTTGTTGAGCATTTGCGCGGCAAACAGGCCCAGCACCAATGCGCCCAAAGTGCCAAAGACGGTATAGGTGATCGTCACCCACAGCACCGACCAGAATTCGCGGGAATCAAAAATTCGCGCGAAGTTTTCCAGGGTGAATTCGTTATTGGTCAAAATGTTTTCAGCCGTGCCGGTGACGGTTGGTTCGCTGTCACGCGGCGAGACAGGGTTGGCGGCAAACGTTTCATCCGCCACAGCGGTCATTTTCAGTCGGGTGCGTTCCCCGGCCGGAAGGCCATCAAGGGCGCAGCGGACCGCAGCCCCCGTGACGGTACAAACATCCCCCGGATCAATGACCGTAATGCCCGCGGGCAATGTATCGGTCAGGACGACGTCGGTAATGTCGCCTTTGCGCGATGAATTGCGCATGCGGTACTGGATTTCAAATTCCTGCCCGGCAACATCGAAATCCCCCCGCACGCGTTCGGACACAACAGGGGTTGGCGGGCGCAAGTCAGACAATGTGACCGGCTTGACCGAAATCCAGAAATTGGCAAGCAACGGAAACAGGACGATGCCCATCACAATCAGAAATGTCGGGGCCAGCATCCACAGCGCAAGCCGCGCTTCGCGCCGCGCCATCGGGCCGAGCCCGGCTTTTCGACCGTTGGGGGGTGCGGTTGCCGGGGATGTCTTGGTTGTTCGGGACATCGTCATCGTCTTGCTATCCGTTGTGAAATTCGGAGTCCGGGGCGCTGGTTCAAGCGCCCCGGATCAGGATCGCTTAGTTGATAGCGGCGATTTCCTCGTTGATCAGGTCCGCCGTTTCCGATGCGTCACGTTCGCCGTCGATATATTCACGGACGAGACGGTTGATCACCTGACTGTTGATGATGCGCGATGCCATGGCCAATTGACCTTCGGCGACACCCCAACGGTTTGCGGTTTCAAGGCCGGAAACGATGTCGGTGATGACGGCCGGGTCATAAAGCTCTGACAGCGGCTTTTTGCGATCAACACCAACCGGTAGGGTCGACCATGCCTTGACAAATTTCTCGGGATCTTCGGCAGTGCCATGACGGACCGGGAATTTGCCTTCGGGTGCGATGGAAAGCGTGCTGGTGTAGCCTTCATCCAGCGAGAATTTGACGAATTCTTCCGCCGGGTCGGTATCAGCATCGTTGGTGATGCCGAAATAGCGAATGTCACCCCATGCCGCGCCATTCGGATTGGACGGGCCCATCAGGCGGGTGACAACACCGGTTTTCGATGCCAGTTCGCCCGAGGTCGGGTCATTGTTGATGGTGGGCGGGGCGCTGTCGCGCAGGCCTGCCAGTTCATCAAGGATGAAGGGTGACCAGATGATCATGGCCGCCTTGCCCGCGAAATAGACTTCACGTGACTGTTTCCAGTACAGATCCCCCGGTGGTGACGCCTTGGCGAGTTTTTTATAAAACTCAAGCGCCTCGACGAGCTTTGCCTTGTCAAAGCCGACCGAGCCATCGGCGGCAACCGGGGTTGCGCCGTTTGCCAGGAAGACATGTTCAAGAACCTGGCTCATGAAGTTTTCGTCAATTTTGGTTGCAGCGACAAAGCCGTACATTTCGGGCGGGTTGTGCAGTGCCTCGATGGCCTTGACGATATTGCCATAGGTGTTGGGGGCCTCAAGACCGGCTTCGTCAAACAGGTCCTTGCGATAAAGCACCATCTGCGTCCAGCCATCAGACGGTACAGCGGCGACTTCGCCATCGAAATCGGCCATGCCAAGGGCTGCGGGTGCAAAGGTATCCTTGCCCAGCTGATTGACGACTTCGTTGTTGGCTTCGGTATCGAGGATGCCGGCCTCGGACCAGGGCAGGACATATTGCAGGGTCAGATAAATGACGTCTGGCAAATCACCGGCGGCATAGGCCGCGGTGGCGCGGGTTCCGAGTTCGGTTTCCGTGACCGGAATGACTTCAACAGAAGTGCCGGTTTTGGCTTCGAACGCCTTGGCCATTTCTTCTTGTTTGGCCAGTCGTTCGGGTTGTTCTTCGGTGGTCCAGAAGCGCAGTTGCGCACTTGCCATGCTGGTCGAGATCAGCAGGCCAGCCGCAGCAAGCGTTAAAGCACGCGTAAACCTTGTTTTCATGAGATGCCTCCCTTGGCATTTTCTGCCAGTTTCGTTACTGGCGGGTTGGCTGACCCACGGACGGTCAGCGATGCTTCCCACAGGATTTGGGAAAATTCCGATGCAGGTTCGTTGGCCTGCGAAACAACGATCCGGCCGACTTCGCGGCCGATCTGATAGCTGGCCTGCGACATGGTCGTCAGGCCGGGATGGATGGCTTCGCCCATGGGCAGGCCATCAAAACCGATCACGGACATTTCCGATCCGACGTCGATACCGGCATGCGCCAATGCGTGCATTGCCCCAATGGCAACCGCATCGGTGACGCACAGAAGGGCGGTCGGACGATCCGGGTGTTTTAGGATTTCTGAAACCGCATCGCGCGCGGCCAGTTCGTTGGTGATGCCGTCATGCAGATAGCCCGATGGAAGATCGCAACCATTGGCCCTGACTGCGGCAAGATAGCCGGCGCGTCGTTGCCATGCGTAATTGAGTTCAGGATCGCCGCCAAGAAACGCGATCTTGCGATGTCCAAGACCGACAAGGTAATTCACGGCATCTACAAAGGCCTTTTCGTTGTCGATATCAAGCCATGCATAGTCTTCGCAGTTTTCGGTACGCCCCTGGGCCACAAATGGGATGTGGGATGTGCGCAAAAAATCGATGCGGGGATCATGGCGTTTGGTGCGCGCAACAACAAATCCGCCGACCTTGGCTGAGCGGATCAGGCGGTCCATGACTTCGACCTCGTCATGACCATCGGGAACGGCGGAGACCAGCAAGTCCCAGTCAGAAAGCGCAAGTTCGGTGGCAAGACCATCGAGAATTTCGGCCAGAAACGGATCAATCTGATGGCCGTCGCGGGCGGGCAGGACAAAGCCGATGGTTTCGACCACGCCACGGGCAAGACGCCGTGCGGTGGTCGAGGGGCGATAGCCCAGCTCATCGGCGGCCTTGCGGACACGGGCGACGGTCTTTGCGGCGATATCGGGATAATTGTTGAGCGCGCGCGAAACGGTTCCCTCGGACAAACCAAGATGTTTGGCCAGCCGGGCAATCGACATGGTTTCGTTTTGCTTCCGAACGCGCGGCACGGAACCTCCCTGATGCTTTTCACCGCCTTTTTGACGGTGTTTGGTGTTCCGAAACCGCTTTCGGAACAGGAAAACGCTATCCGAAACCGCTTTCGGTTGTCAAACAGTTGATTTTGAACGATTTATTTTGCGGCGCGGTAGGGTTTTAAGCTATCCGCAAGGGTGGGGTGTTTTCAGAAAAATTTGGCGCTACCAGTCTGTCGTGATGCGCCTTTATCCAATGGTATTGTTTTTGGGCGCTGGTTGTTTTGTGCGACGCACTATGCGGGGTGGGATGTGCCCAAGGCGTCATTTCCTGACCTTGTGGTCAGGACTCGATAACATTCATGATCAGCTACCGGAACATTGAAGACGGGGGCACTCCTTTGCTGATTATTCACAAACCCCAGGGCCCTCAAGCGTCGTCATTTCGGGCGGAGCGAAGCGCAGACCCGGAATCCACAGCGGTTCGAATGGCGGGGGATTCCCGCCTTCGCGGGAATGACGATCTCCGAAAGGGGATTGTCCCCTTTTTGCTTTTATCGTTTGAGGCATGCCTTGAAGTCAGGGCTTGGTTTTATCTGCTAAGTATCGAATTGCCTTGCCTAAAACAGGGCAAATCATATCACATAGCATGATGACTGACCAAAATGCCGAGATTAATCCGAATGCCATTGCGCAAGTGAAGGTTCTGGCCTTGCTTGGCGCGGTGTTGCTTGTCGGGTCGAATTCGTTTGTTTTAAGCCCGATCCTGTCAGAAGTGGCGGCCGGGCTTTCGACGCAGACCTATCATGTGGCCTGGGCGATTTCGGCGTTCGGGGCGGCGACGGCCCTGTCGGCGCTGACCCTGGCCGGGATGATTGACCGGATGTCGGTCGGGCGTGTTTTGGGCGGTGCGGCTCTTTTACTCGCGGTGGCGCAGGTTTCAAGCGGGTTGAGCCAGCATTGGATTTGGTTGTGTCTGTCACAGGCGCTGGCCGGGGTGGCCGTTGGTGTGTTGTTGCCGGGATCCTATGCCACGGTCACCGCCACAGCCCCCAAGGGGCGCGAGGCCGCGCGGCTTGGTGTGGTTCTGACCGGGTGGGCGTTATCGTTGGTGGTGGCAGTCCCCGCCGCAGCGTTCATTACCGAGCAATTTGGCTGGCGGATGGTTTATTTCCTGATGGCCGGGTTGTCGGTCCTGGTGGCCGGTATTCTGGTGATGTTGCTGTCGGATGTGCGCGGCGGAATGAGCACGCGGACATCGCCCTTGCGCGCATTTCGGTTGCCGGGGGTTTGGCAGTTACTGGCGGTGATGCTGGTTTATATGACCGCGTTTTACGGCTGTTTTGCGTTTTTCGGGGTGGGTGTGCGCACGGCCTTTGACCTGTCAGCGCAGGGCAGCGGTATGTTTGTTATGGCCTATGGCGTGGGGTTTGGCGTCATGGGATTTGTTTTGGGGGTGATATCGCCCAAAATTACCCGGGGGTATTTGTGTCTGGTGTTGCTGGCGATTGCGACGAGCTATGCCACCTGGGGATTGACCCTGCAAAGCGAGATCAGCGCCATGGCGGGTACTGCCATCTGGGGGATGCTTAATCAACTTGGCCTGAATGCGATGGTGGTGTCGCTTAACCGTCAGGCGTCCGATGCGCGCGGGGCGGTGATGGGGCTGAATAGTGCGGTGACCTATTCAGCGGTGTTTGCCGGGCCGATGATCATGGGGCCGATTTATGCCGGGTTCGGCTTTGCCGCCGTGGCCGGGTTTGGAGCCGTTCTGGTGATGTGTGGTGTGATCGTGAGTTGGCGACGCGCTTGAGATCTGGAAACCATATCGGTTCGAATGGCTGGGGATTCCGGCCTGCGCGGGAATGACGACCTTATCAGAAATGCAAAATGGCGGGTCGAAACCCGCCATTTTCGTTTGTCTATCTGAGCGTATCGCTTAGGAGAAGTCGAGCGCGCGGTCGCCGTTGGCGTCCTTGATGCGGGTCGGAAGACCCATGCCGTTCAGCAGGTTGAGGAACGGTTTGGATGGCAGTTCTTCGACGTTTGCCATCTTTTTCACGTCCCACTCGCCGGTTGCGATCAGCATCGCAGCCGCGACCGGCGGCACACCGGCAGTATAGGAAATGCCCTGGCTTCCGACTTCGTTATAGGCGTCCTTGTGATCCGCCACGTTATAGATCAGAACTTCGGTTTCCTTGCCGTCCTTCGTACCCTTGACCAGATCACCGATGCAGGTCTTGCCGGTATAGTCCGGTGCCAAGGAGCTTGGATCCGGCAGGCAGGCCTTGACGACCTTGAGCGGCACGACTTCGAGGCCCTCGGCGGTGGTGACAGGTTTTTCTGACAGCAGGCCGATATTGTTCAGGACCGTGAAGACATTGACGTAGTGATCGCCAAAGCCCATCCAGAAGCGGACGTTGGGCACGTCAAGGTTCTGGGACAGGGAATGGACTTCGTCATGGCCGGTCATGAAGGTCTGGCTTTCGCCGACAACCGGCATGTCCCAGATCTTTTTGACTTCGAACATCTTGTTGGCCTGCCACTGGCTGTCCTGCCAGGAATAGACCGTGCCGGTGAATTCGCGGAAGTTGATTTCCGGGTCGAAGTTGGTGGCAAAGTATTTGCCGTGGCTGCCGGCATTGATGTCGATGATGTCGATCGAGTCAATTTTATCGAAGTAATCTTCGACAGCCAGTTTGGCATAGGCGTTCACCACACCCGGATCGAAGCCGACACCAAGGATTGCGGTCGTGCCAGCGGCTTCGCATTCTTCGCGGCGCTTCCATTCATAGTTGGCATACCATGGCGGGGTTTCGCAGATTTTGTCCTGCTCTTCATGGATGGCGGTATCGAGATAGGCGACACCGGTTTTGATGCAGGCCGACATGACCGGCATGTTGATAAAGGCAGAGCCGACATTAATGACGATCTGGCAGCCGGTTTTTTCGATCAGGGCCGCGGTTGCATCGACATCGGTCGCATCCAGGGCGTGACCTTCAAGAACGCCTTTCTCTTTAAGGTTTTTCTTTTCGTGGATGCTGTCGATGATGGACTGGCACTTTGATGCCGTACGCGATGCGATATGAATATCGCCAAGCACGTCATTATGCTGTGCGCATTTATGTGCAACGACCTGGGCGACGCCACCTGCGCCGATAATCAGAACATTCTTTTTCATGTCGGGCCAAAAACTCCCCTGTTTTGAGAGGTGGGGAAACACTTCCCCGGTTCGCTATGAAAACTGCGCTTTCGTGTTTTACGAAAGGCTCGAAACGTAGTCGTCAAAGGTGAACTCACGCACAACGCGCTCTGTTCCATCGAGTTCCCGGATCACGATGGACGGCATGCCGACCCCGTTAAACCAGTTCTTTTTGACCATGGTGTAACCGGCCGCATCCTGAATGGAGATACGGTCGCCGACCTTGATCTCGTTTTCGAAATCAAATTCGCCAAATACGTCACCCGCAAGGCACGATTTGCCACAGATCATGTAGGGATGATCACCCGTGTTCGGCAGGACCTTGGCATTTTCGCGATAGATCAGAAGATCGAGCATGTGGGCTTCGATCGAGCTATCGACGATGGCAAGGTTCTTGCCGTTAAACAGGGTATCGAGCACCGTGACCTCAAGGGTGGTGCTGTTGGTGATCGATGCTTCGCCGGGTTCGAGATAGACCTGCACGCCGAACTTTTCGGAAAATGCCTTGAGTCGTGCACAGAATTTATCAAGCGGGTAGTCTTCGCCGGTGAAATGAATGCCGCCACCGAGGCTGACCCATTCAACACGTGACAGAAGCGTTCCGAATTTTTCTTCGATATCGGTCAGCATGCGATCAAACAGATCGAAGTCTTCGTTCTCGCAATTGTTGTGGATCATGAAGCCGGAGATTTGATCCATCACCGCTTCGACCTTGGCGACATCCCATTCGCCCAGACGTGAAAACGGGCGGGCCGGGTCCGCCAGATCAAAGCTTGAGGTCGAGACCTGCGGGTTCAGGCGAAGCCCGCGCACAATGCCCGATGCCTGATCGGCAAAGCGGGTCAGCTGGCCGATGGAATTGAAGATGATCTTGTCAGCATTTTCGATGACTTCGGAAATCTCGTCATCGGAATAGGCGACACTGTAGGCATGGGTTTCCTTGCCGAATTTCTTGCGGCCCAGCTTGACCTCATACAGTGACGAAGACGTCGTGCCATCCATGTAGTCCGACATGAAATCAAACACCGACCAGGTCGCAAAGCATTTCAGTGCAAGCAACGCCTTGGCACCGGAATGCGCACGCACATAGGCGATCTTTTCCATGTTGCGCAGCAGCTTGGACTTGTCGATCAGGTAATAGGGCGTTGCGGGCATGGGCGGCTCTCTACAACTATGTCACAGGGAATGCGGATGAACTCGGAATACGCGATCAGGCGTCTTTTGTTCCGGGTAGTGGCAAAATCACCATTCAGGTGGAAGGCACGCGGCTTCTAGTGGTCAGCCTGACGGTGTGTCATCCAATAGACGGAGACAGATAAACTGTATTCATTCATCAGATGCCTCCATCTTGCGGGTTTTGCCAGAATGCGCAGGCCTTCAATTGATGTGCTGCGCTACGATACATGTATTTGCCGCGTCCCAATAGCAGCGCGTGTGGGTGCGGTCAATACTGCAATGTTCCCTATGTAACGCGATTATACGCGTCTGTGCATGTTGTGGTTTCATGACGCTTTGATCAAGGGGCAAATGCATTGATTTTGAGTTGCTATTCACCCATGTGTTTATCACGGACTGCGTGCAGCCTGTTGACGAATGGTCCGAAAACATGTTCCGGATGACGCAAGGATTTCAAGCGCCGCCTGTGGCGCACTGCATTGCTGTGTGGCGTGCGTCCGGGCGACTGTCGATATAAAGATCAAACCAGACGGAGGAGCCCCATGTCACCTGCACCTGTAAGTGTCGATCATCTTGCTTTTCCGACCCGCGATCTGGAAGCCACCGACCACTTCTATTCCAAGGTGGTCGGGGCGACGCTGGTTCATGCCGAAAGTGGTTACAGCCCGTCGTGGAAAAGCGACTACTTGCTGATTACCTTTGCGCTGCCCGACGGGACGCGCCTGTCATTCTTTGACTGGCCGGCAGATACCGGGCCGTATCCCGATGATCCGGAGATGCCAGATGACGTGTTTCATATCGGATTGCGCTGTGATAGCCCGCGCGATGTGATCGCCTGGCAAAACCACCTGTTCCAGCACAAGGTTGTTTACCACAACGAGGATGATGGACAGTCTCGGCGCCTGTTCGTGCGTGACCCCAATGGCATCCGGTTCGAGATTTTTGCATCTGAAATGGCCAAATCCGGCGAAGACCACGCAGAACGCGCACGATCCGTCATGGGTGAATGGCAAAAGATTTCAGGGGCCTGAGCCGCAAGAGGTGCCTGTTTGCCAGCAGCCCGGGGCCGTCCGGGTCAGGTAAAATCGAACTGAATTGAGCCAAAACCACGCAAATCACCCCAATCAATCCCAGTCGATCCGGGGGTGGCAGCCGGTTTGCCGGACTAGGGTTTGGGGCAGGGGCCGGTGCTTTGGCGAATGATCAGTTCGGTCGGGACAATCACCGGGCCGTCGTCATTATTGACGAACGGCGTCTTTGATCCCAAACGGTCAAGAAGCAGCTTGATGGCCTGTTCGCCAAGACGGCGGCGGGGCTGGCGCACGGTGGTGATCGGCGGATCATAGGCGGCGGCATGCGGAATATCGTCAAAGCCGACAACCGACAGATCCTCGGGGATGCGCAAGCCGTATTCCTTGGCCGCGACGATAACGCCAATCGCCATGCCGTCACTGGCACAGCACACCGCAGTCGGGCGGGTTTTTTCATCCGCCAGCAAGGCGCGGCCTGCGGCAATGCCGGAATCGATGGAAAAGTCGCCGCGATAAACCAGGCTTTGCTCGGGCGCGATTCCGGCTGCTTTCAGAGCCCGGCGATAGCCGCCGACCCGGTCTGTGGTCAGGATGTTGCCCGATGGTCCGCTGATATGTGCGATGCGGGTGTGCCCCAGATCAAGAAGGTGGCGCGTGGCGACAAAAGAGGCCTGATCATTATCAATGATGACGGTTGGCAGGGCGCAACCCGGAATACGTTCACAGGCGATGACAACAGGCGGTGTCGCGTTTACCGGCGCCTTGGCCAGCGGTGCGGGAAGCCGACCATTGAGCAGGATCATGGCGTCGGCCTGATTGCTGCGCAGATAGGCGGCATAGGTTGCTTCGCGTTCCGGATCGTTTTGGGTGTCGCCGATCAGAACGTTATAGCCCGCCTTACTGGCACCTTTTTCGATTCCCGAGAGAATCGAGGAAAAGAAAGGGTTTCCGATGTCGGGAACCAACAACAGGATCATGCCCGAACGATTCAGGCGAAGGTTTCTGGCCATGACATTGGCCGTGTAACCCGTCGCGGCGATGGCGGTTTGCACTTTTTCCCGCGTGGCTTCGGAAACCACATCAGGCTTGTGCACGGCCCGGCTCACAGTCGCAATGGAGACCCCTGCGTGGCGGGCAACATCTTCAATCGTCGCGATTTTCTCTGTCATGCTTCTTCCTACTCCGCCGGTCACAAGCTGTCCAGCGGCATTCATCGCTTCAAACGGACGGTGATTTTGGTCACAATATTCAAAATGTAAAGGTTTACATTCAAAATGAAAACGTTTACACAGAGCTTAATAAGCAGTTGATCGCAAAAAATGCGACGCTAGGGAGGATAAATTCATGACGGATGCGGCCGTTCACGCCGTTGACACCGATCAGCAGGCGCGTGTGCGTCTTTCAGGTCGGGAGATTTGCAAGTCATTTGGGCCTGCGCAGGTGCTTTTCGATGTTTCAATCGACTTGCGTGCGGGCGAAGTGCATGCGCTTCTTGGTGAAAATGGCGCGGGCAAATCCACACTCGTGAAAATCCTGTCTGGCTATCATCAGCCAACCAGCGGTGAACTGATCCTGGATGGTGCGCCGGTCGAATTTGCCGACAGTGAAATCGGTGAGAACCATGGCGTCATCCTGATCCATCAGGAACTTAACCTGGCCGAGCAGCTGACCGTTGAGGAAAACATTTTCCTTGGACGCGAGATCAAGCGCGGCTGGTTCCTTGACAAGGCGGCAATGCGCGCAGAGGCCAAAAAGCTTCTGGACCAGTTGCAATGCGATGTCGATCCGCGCACACGCATCAAGGACCTTGCGGTTTCGGACCGCCAGATGGTTGAAATTGCCAAGGCCCTGTCCAAAAACGCCGATATCCTTATTCTGGATGAACCCACCGCAGTTCTGACCGGGCGCGAAGTTGATATCCTGTTTGATCAGGTCAAGCGCCTGCGCGAACAGGGCGTTGCGATCCTTTACATTTCCCACAAGCTTGACGAGATCAAGGCGATTGCCGACCGGGTAACGGTGCTGCGCGACGGGCGTCTGATCACAAGCGAGCCGGTTGCCGATCTTGAAAAAGATGATATGGCGCGCCTGATGGTCGGGCGTGACATCAAGCAGATGTTCCCCGATCGCGAGCCAGTCGAGGCATCCGATGTTGCGCTTTCGGTGCGTGATGTCTCTGTCGAAGGGCAGGTGCGTGACGCCAGTTTTGATTTGCGCCGCGGCGAGGTGCTGGGTTTTGCCGGGATTGTCGGCGCAGGACGCACCGCATTGATGGAAGCCATCATCGGCCTGCGCGAACGCACATCGGGCGAAATCAAGCGTAATGGCAATACGGTTTCAATCAACAGCCTTCAGGATGCCAAGAAGTGCCGCATTGCGTATCTGACCAAAGATCGCAAGGGCAGTGGCCTGTTGCTGAATATGGATATGCGGCCCAACCTGACCTTGCTGGCGCTTGAAAAATTCGGGTCTGTCATCATTGACCGCAAGGCCGAAGAAGCCGCACTGGCAAACGCGATTGAGGCCTTTGACATCCGTGCCGCCGACCCCAAAACCAAAGTCGGCGATTTTTCCGGGGGCAATCAGCAAAAATTGCTGCTGGCCAAGGTCATGGAGACCGACCCGGAAATTGTGATTATCGACGAGCCGACACGCGGCATCGATATCGGCACCAAGAGCCAGATTTATCATTTCATCGGCGATCTTACCAAGCGTGGTAAATCCGTCATTCTCCTGTCGTCCGAGATGCCAGAAATGCTTGGCCTGTCTGACCGCATTGCGGTCATGGCGGCGGGCCGCATTACCGGCATTCTCGAAGGCAACGACCGCAATGAACATGAAATCATGCGGCACGCGACAGGAATTTCAGGCAAGCAGGGAGTGTCTGTTCATGAGTAGCCTTGAGCGCACCGAAGCTTCGACTTCGAGCGGTTTTAATATCGATTTCAAAGCGCTGGGTCCGTTTTTGGCCCTTGTCGGTCTGTTCATTCTCGGCACAGGCATCAATGATGCGTTTCTGAGCGGTGGCAACCTTTCAAACATTTTCACCCGTGCGGCCTTTATCGGCATCATCGCGGTAGGGGCGACCTTTGTGATCACCGCAGGCGGGATTGACCTTTCGGTCGGCTCCATGGCGGCGTTTATTTCGGGCGCCATGATTGTCGTGATGAACACGCTTGTCGCCACATTGGGCGCAGGTGTCGAGACCGTGCTGATCGGTATTCTGGTCAGTGTATTGCTTGGCATCGCGGCCGGGGCCGTCAATGGCCTGGTCAGCACCAAGGGCAAGATCGAAGCCTTTATCGTGACACTGGGCACGATGGGGATTTACCGATCCCTTGTGACCTATATGGCCGATGGCGGGACGCTGTCGCTTGATTTCGATGTGCGCGGTGTATATCGCCCGGTTTATTACGGCGACCTTCTGGGCATTCCCGTGCCGGTGATTGTGTTCTTTGCCGTGGCAGTTGCAGGCTATGTGCTTTTGAACATGACGCCGTTTGGCCGTAAATGCTTTGCCATCGGATCGAACGAGCAGGTTGCACGCTATTCGGCGATCCATGTCGACCGTGTGAAGACCCTGACCTATATCATCCAGGGCCTGTGCGTGTCGGTTGCGACCATCATCTATGTGCCGCGTCTTGGCTCTGCATCGAGTTCGACCGGTGTGCTTTGGGAACTTGAAGCAATCGCTGCCGTGATCATTGGTGGCACGATGCTCAAGGGCGGTTATGGCCGCATCTGGGGCACGGTGATCGGTGCAATCATGCTGACCACGATTGGCAATATTCTGAATTTGACGGATGCGATCAGTAACTATCTGAACGGAGCGGTTCAGGGGCTGATCATTATCGTTGCCGTATTCCTGCAGCGCGGGGACTGGCGACGCAAAAAAAGTAAATAACCGGCGATCAACGTCCGGGATGAATGAGAAACCGCATCATTTTTTTGATCAGGAGGAAACGTTAATGAAAACGTTTACAAAGTATCTGGGGGCCGCCTGTGTTCTGGGCCTTGGCTTGGTATCGACTGGTGCATTCGCACAGGAAAAGATCAAGATCGGGGTTTCAATCCCGGCGGCGACCCATGGCTGGGCCGGTGGTCTGAACTGGCATGCCGAGCAGGCTGAGAAGCGTATCGAAGCCACCCATCCGAATATCGACGTCATCGTGGTTACCGCGAATGGTGCGTCCGAACAGGCCAACGATCTTGAAGATCTGGTATCGGTTCAGGACATCGACGCCCTGGTGGTTCTGCCGTTTGAATCCGATCCGCTGACCGTTCCGGTCCAGCAGGTTAAACAGGCTGGCAAGTTTGTCACCGTGGTTGACCGTGGTCTTTCGCTTCCGGGTATCGAAGACGTCTATGTTGCTGGTAACAACCCGCAGCTTGGCCGTGTTTCGGGCGAATATATCCGTGAACGCCTGAATGATGAGGGCAAGATTGTCGTTCTGCGTGGCATTCCGACCACGATTGATACCGAGCGTGTGGATGCGTTTGTTGAAGCGCTTGAAGGTTCGAAGATTGAAATCCTCGACATGAAGCACGCGAACTGGAACCGCGATGACGGGTACGAAGTCATGCAGGACTTCCTGTCTCGTTTCCCGGAAATCGATGCTGTCTGGGCACAGGATGACGATATTGCCCTTGGCGTGATCGAGGCTGTCAAACAGGCTGATCGTACTGACGAACTGTTCATCGTTGGTGGTGCAGGCATGAAAGACATCATCAAACGCGTGATGGAAGGTGATGACCTGACCCCGATCGACGTTCTGTATCCGCCGGCGATGATTGCAACTGCAATGGACATCACCGCGATGAAGTTCACGTCGAATGCACCGGTTGAAGGTCGCTATATTCTGGGCGCGACTGTTGTCACCCAGGAAAATGCCGAGAACTTCTATTTCCCGGACAGCCCGTTCTGATCCGAACCACAACATCCTGCGTCGGGCGGTCTTCGCCCGACGCAAACGATCCAACCGATGTCAGTCAGGACGTAGCCAAAGAGGTCTAAGATGAAAACGCTTAAGGGACCGGCAATTTTCCTTGCCCAATTTGCAGACGATGAACAGCCGTTCAATAGCCTTGATTCCATTGGCCGATGGGCTGGTTCACTTGGTTACAAGGGTGTTCAGATCCCCAGTTGGGACAAACGTCTGTTTGATGTCGAAAAGGCCGCAGAAAGCAAAGATTACTGTGACGAGGTTGTTGGAACTTTGGCCGCCCATGGCGTGGCGTTGACCGAGCTTTCAACCCATTTGCAAGGTCAACTGGTTGCCGTGCATCCGGCCTATGACGAAATGTTTGATGGTTTTGCCGTCCCGGAAGTGCGCGGAAATCCCAAAGCGCGTCAGGAATGGGCCGTCAAGCAGGTCAAGGCAGCGATCAAGGCATCGCAACATATGGGTATTAACGCCCATGCAACATTTTCCGGCGCACTGGCCTGGCCATTTGTTTATCCCTGGCCGCAACGTCCGGCCGGTTTGATCGAAACTGCGTTTGACGAACTTGCCAAACGCTGGACGCCGATCCTGAATGCCGCTGACGAGGCCGGTGTTGATGTCTGCTACGAGATCCATCCGGGCGAGGACCTGTTTGACGGGGCGACGTTCGAGATGTTCCTTGAGCGCGTCAAGAACCATCCGCGCGCGAATATCCTTTACGATCCGAGCCATTTCGTGCTTCAGCAGCTTGATTATCTTGATTTCATCGATATTTACGCGGATCGTATCCGCATGTTCCACGTGAAGGATGCCGAGTTCAATCCGACCGGGCGCCAGGGTGTGCATTCCGGGTATCAAAGCTGGGTCGGGCGTGCAGCACGCTTTAGATCCCTTGGTGACGGGCAGGTTGATTTTGGCGCGATCTTCTCGAAGCTTGCGGCAATCGATTTTGATGGCTGGGCTGTTCTTGAATGGGAATGCGCGCTCAAGCATCCGGAAGACGGGGCACGCGAAGGGGCGGAATTCATCAAGAACCACATCATTCGCGTGACCGAGCGGGCCTTTGACGATTTTGCCGATGGCGGTACGGACGAGGCTGCCAATCGCCGCATTCTTGGCATCAGCTAGGCGATGTACAGGCAAGACTTTTCTACCAGACTTTGGAGAGTGAAATGAGCAAGCAAACATCTCCCGGCCGTCGCCTGCGTCTTGGCATGGTTGGTGGCGGACAGGGGGCCTTTATCGGGGCCGTTCATCGGATCGCTGCGAGGCTTGATGATCGTTACGAACTGGTGGCTGGTGCGTTGTCATCAAAGCCCGATGTCGCGGCGGCGTCGGCAGCAGAGCTGTTTATTGATCCCGACCGCAGCTATGCCAGTTTTGAAGATATGGCCAAAAAGGAAGCTGCGCGCGAAGACGGTATTGATGTCTGCGCCATTGTGACGCCAAATCACCTGCATTTCCCGGCAGCCATGGCAATGCTGGACGCCGGCATTCACGTGATTTGTGACAAGCCGCTTTGCATGACGGTCGAGGAAGCCGAACAGATCGAGGCCAAGGTTGCACAAACCGGGCTTTTGTTCGCGTTGACGCATAACTACACCGCCTATCCGATGGTCCGCGAAGCGCGCCAGATGGTGGCGGATGGCAAACTTGGCGATATTCGCCTTGTTCAGGTCGAATACCCACAGGGGTGGATGGCAACAAAGGTCGAAGATACCGACAACAAGCAGGCAAGTTGGCGCGCCGATCCGGCAAAGGCCGGAATGGGGGGGGCGCTTGGCGATATCGGAACGCATGCCCATAACCTTGCGAACTTTGTTTCGGGTCTGGAAATTACCGAACTGTGTGCCGATGTTGATGCCATCGTTGAGGGCCGCAAGCTTGACGACAATGTTCAAATCCTGCTGCGCTACGAAAACGGGGCGCGCGGCATGTTGTGGGCAAGTCAGGTGGCCGTTGGCCATGAAAACGGCCTTCGTCTGCGCATCTATGGCGACAAGGGCGGAATGGAATGGGCGCAGGAACACCCGAACCATCTGCATTTCAGCCCGCTTGATGGTCGCCCGGAACTGCTGACACGCGGTGGTGCCGGTATCGGCGAAGATGGGCTTCGTGGTGTTCGGGTTCCGCCGGGTCATCCCGAAGGTTACCTTGAAGGTTTCGCCAACCTTTACACGGATTTTGCCGACCAGTTGACGGCCCATCTGAACGGCAGTGAACCAGACCCGGCATCGCTTCTTGTTCCGGGTGTGGTTGAAGGCCTTAAGGGCATGAAGTTTGTTGAGGCCGTCGTACGGTCCGGGCGGGATGGGGCCGTTTGGGTCAAAATGTGATGAATGCCCATGCCTGCTAAATCTGGGGATTGGCGGGTGTGACCACACATTGAAACAGTTCTTCCCGACCGACGTCTTGTCGGCGATTGAGCCGCAACCTTATGGGTTGCGGCTCTTTTTTTGCGTTTCAGGTCGATTCTGCGATGCGGATGGAAAGTCTGGCGAGCGCAATTTGCAGTATTTTGTAATTGCCCACACGTTCAGCAATAAGCATCTTGGCGCGAATTTAAGTCATTAAAATCAATATGTTAATAATCCAAATGCGCGCATTTATAGTGCGCTGAGTGCTCTGTGGTTTTCCACGAAGTGAAAAAGAATAGCGGTCAAGTTGATCGCCTATTGCTGGATTTTCCGTATAGGTGTTTCCTAGATTCATAAAAAATAAGACTACTTTCAGGGAATTTATCCGGGAGCGTCCGCATGCCCGAGAAGCCAAAGCTTCTGATAACGCGACGATTGCGCGATGCCGTACAGGCACGTGCCGCGCGGGACTATCAGGTCTTGACCAATGACGAGGACCGCGTTTTCTCACGCGCGGAGCTGATCGAGAAATGCCAGCAGGTCGATGCTGTCCTGCCTTGCCATTCAGAGCATTTCTCTGCCGAAGTCATTGCGGCGCTGCCCAAAAGTCTCAGGATCATTGCCAACCATTCGGTCGGGGTCGATCACGTCGATCTGGCTGCGGCGAAGGATGCCGGCATTGTCGTGACCAACACACCCGATGTGTTGTCCGATGCCACGGCCGAGATTGCCATGCTGTGCATGCTTGGGGCGGCGCGCCGCGGGGCCGAAGGTGACGCCATGGTGCGTGCCGGTAAGTGGGATTTCTGGTCCCCGGCCTTTATGGTTGGCCGACAGGTTTCAGGCAAACGGTTTGGGGTTCTGGGCATGGGCCGTGTCGGTCAGGTTGCCGCCGAACGGGCGCGCGGGTTTGGCATGGAAATCCATTACCACAACCGCAAACCATTGCCCGACCATCTGGCCAAGGGCGCGGTTTTTCATGACAGTATCGAAGATCTGTTTGCGCATTCCGACGTGCTGTCGCTGCATTGTCCGGCAACGCCAGAGACAAAAGGCATCATCAACAGCAAGACGATTGCGATGCTGCCCGACCGCGCGATCCTTGTGAATACAGCGCGCGGCAATCTGGTCGATGAGGATGCGCTGGTGGCCGCCCTTGAGAGCGGAAAGCTGTTTGCGGCGGGCCTTGATGTGTTTTGTAACGAACCCGGTGGAAATCAACGGATTAGCGCGTTGAATAACGTGTTCCTGTTACCACATATAGGATCTGCTACAGAAGAAACGCGCGATGCCATGGGCTTTCGCGCACTTGATAACCTTGATGCCTATTTTCAGGGGAAAGAACCCGGCGACCGGGTGGCGTAGAAGGCGGGAAGACTGCCTGCGTCCAGTTTCTTGAAGTCTTTAACAATAACAAAATGCGCGCCGTTTTTGCGGTCCCGGAACGGGCCAAGCGCATCAAAAACGATCTTGGATATCAAGATCAGGGGCTTTTGAAGGCTGACAGTTACCGTTCGTTTTCCGCCAATGGTTGGCGCGTTGCGACGGTATATCTGGGAGGAAAAATGGAAATGAAAACCAAATCTGAAGACGTGAAGTCCAAGGAAGTATCCCGTCGTTCGTTCCTGACCAAAGGGGCGACTGGCGTGGTTGCTGGGGGTGCTGCTGCGACAGGCATGTTTGCCGCACCGGCGGTGCACGCGCAGCCCGCACCGATGGTTCTTAAAATGCAGACTTCCTGGCCGTCATCCGATATCTGGATGACCTTTGCCCAGCAATATGTTGACCGCGTTGAAGCCATGTCCGGCGGGCGTTTGAAAATCGACCTTCTGCCAGCGGGTGCTGTCGTTGCCGCCTTCCAGGTTCTTGATGGTGTGAATGACGGGGTGATTGATATCGCCCATTCCGTGCCGGTTTACTGGTATGGCAAGAACAAGGCCGCATCGCTGTTTGGCACCGGTCCGGTGTTTGGTGGTTCTGCAACCACCATGCTGAGCTGGTTCTATGCCGGTGGTGGCGAGGAATTCTATCGCGAACTGACCCAGGATGTGATGGGGCTGGACGTGATTGGTCTTCTTGGCTTCCCGATGCCTGCCCAGCCGTTCGGCTGGTTCAAGGAGGAAGTCAACAGTGTCGCCGATATCGAAGGCTTCAAGTACCGTACTGTGGGCCTTGCCGCAGACCTTCTGCAGTCGATGGGCATGTCGGTCGCACAGCTTCCGGGCGGCGAGATCGTCCCGGCCATGGAACGCGGCGTGATTGATGCGTTCGAATTCAACAACCCGTCTTCTGACATGCGCTTTGGCGCACAGGATGTTGCGAAGAACTACTATCTGTCTTCGTACCATCAGGCATCGGAAAGCTTCGAGTTCCTGTTCAACCGTTCCTTGATGGAAGACCTTGAACCGGATCTGCAGGCGATCCTGCGTCACGCGGTCGAGGCGGCTTCGACGTCGAACACGGCACTGGCGATGGATAACTATTCCTCGGATCTGCAGAAATTGCAGGATGAGGGCGTTGAAGTGCACCGGACCTCGAAAGAGATTCTGGCCGCACAGCTTGAAGCCTGGGACAAACTGATCCCGACGCTTGAAGAAGATCCGTTCATGAAACGTGTTCTTGATAGCCAGCGTGCCTGGGTTGAACGTGTGACCTTCTATGAACTGATGAACTCACCTGATTATCAGCTCGCATATGATCACTACTTCCCGGGCAAACTGAAACTCTGATCCCCGGTTCGGGTTTTTCAGTGTTTCGATGATCCTGACTGCTCCGTTGGCCTGATTGCTTGGCTGGCGGGGCAGTCAATACGCGAACGGACAGGATTTCATGATTGGATTTATTGAATTCGCGGACAAGCTTTCGGCCTGGTTTGGCAAGGCGTTTGGCTGGCTGATTATCCTTATGACGCTTGGCATGAGTTATGAGGTGGCGTCGCGATACCTATTTAACGCGCCAACCACATGGTCGCTTGATGTGTCGTTTATCATGTATGGCACGCTGTTCATGATGGGTGGGGCCTATACCCTTTCGCGTGGCGGGCATGTCCGTGGCGACTTCCTTTATCGCCTGTGGTCGCCCAGAACCCAGGCCAAGGTGGATCTGGTTCTTTATATCTTTTTCTTCTTCCCGGGTGTGACCGCCCTGATTCTTTCGGGCTGGAAATATGCCGCCCGATCGTGGGGCTATGGGGAAGTTAGCGTGAACAGCCCGGCGGG
The DNA here is from genome assembly GCF_002295455.1 of Thalassospira sp. UBA848. Taxonomy (NCBI): domain Bacteria; kingdom Pseudomonadati; phylum Pseudomonadota; class Alphaproteobacteria; order Rhodospirillales; family Thalassospiraceae; genus Thalassospira; species Thalassospira sp. UBA848. Next base: position 42,243 of record NZ_DBGS01000084.1, read on the forward strand.
TGTTCCGATCTTTCAATTCAAGGCGGTGATTGTCGCAGCCGGTATTCTTCTGTTCATCCAGGGCATCGCGCAGGTGATGCGCTGCATTTTGTGTATCCGTGAAGGGTACTGGCGCAATGCAGATGATGACGTTGAGGAAACCGAAGAACTGCTGATGAAACAGCGCGTGGCCAAGGAAGACTGATCTGATGACGATCACGATCGACATGACCCCCGTGCCATACGCGATACACGCCCCCGAACGGAGCAGCCAAAGTGATTGACGCACATGTCGCCCTGATGATGCTGGGCATCTTTATTTTACTGGTATTTCTTGGTTTCCCGGTTGCCTTCACCCTGATGGCGCTGGGGATCGGGTTTGGTTATTACGCCTATTTCGATGCAGGCCGCATGTGGCGGTCCTTTAACCGCTTGGCCGAGGACAGCGAGACCCTGACCTCGGTGATAACGTGGTTTGAAGGGGCGTTTAACAACCGAATATTCGATTTGTTCATCAACCAGACATACACGGTGATGTCGAACGAAGTTCTGACCGCCGTGCCGTTGTTCCTGTTTATGGGCTATATCGTTGAACGCGCCAATATCGTGAACCGGCTGTTCTCGACGCTTAATATTGCCGCGCGCAACATTCCGGGATCGCTTGGTGTTGCTGCCCTGATTACCTGTGCGCTGTTTGCAACCGCGACCGGGATTGTCGGCGCGGTGGTAACACTTATGGGGATGCTGGCCCTGCCAGCCATGCTCAAGGCGCGCTATAACAAAAGCTTTGCATCGGGCATCATTTGCGCGGGCGGCACGCTTGGCATTCTGATCCCGCCATCGATCATGCTGATTGTGTATGCGGCGGCCTCGGGTGTTTCGATCGTGCGGCTTTATGCCGGGGCATTGTTGCCCGGTCTGACCCTTGTGGGGTTGTATCTTTTGTATGTCATGGGCCGTGCAATGCTGCAGCCCAAAGCAGCCCCGCGCCCGACATCTGATGAGGTGCCCGAAGTTCCGTTGCCAAAAGTTCTCTGGATGCTGGCGACCTCGTTCTTCCCGCTGGCCTTTCTGATCCTGTCGGTTTTGGGCTCGATCCTGTTTGGGCTGGCGACCCCGACAGAGGCGGCATCGATCGGTGCGCTTGGCGGGATGATCCTGGCAGCAGCCTATCGGGCGCTGACCTTTGATCGCCTGCGGGAGTCGGTTTATCTGACGGTGCGCACATCGGCGATGGTGTGCTGGCTGTTTGTCGGGTCCTATACCTTCTCCTCGGTGTTCTCGTACCTTGGCGGGGAACATGTGATTGCCGAGTTTGTCGGGGGTCTTGACCTTACACCGCTTCAGTTCCTGTTGCTTGCACAGTTGATCATCTTCCTGCTGGGCTGGCCGCTGGAATGGTCGGAGATCATTATCATCTTCGTACCGATCTTCCTGCCGCTGCTGCCGCTGTTTGATATTGATCCGCTGTTCTTTGGTATCCTGGTGGCGTTGAACCTGCAGACATCGTTCCTGACCCCGCCCATGGCCATGTCGGCCTATTACCTCAAGGGGGTGGCGCCACAGGGGATATTGCTGACCGATATCTTCAAGGGGATCATGCCATTCCTGTTTATGGTCATTGTCAGCATGGTTCTGATGTACAGCTTCCCGCAAATCGTGTTCCATTTGCCTGATCTGTTCTATGGCGCACGCTAAGGGGGCGAATGTGATGAGTGATATCAACCCGCTACTGACACTTGATGTTGTCGAACTGCGCGACCGCCTTGCCAGCGGGGCGGTGCGCGCGGTTGAATATGTTGAGGCCTGCCTTGCCCGTATTGCCGAGGTCGAGCCAAAGGTTCAGGCATGGGCCTGGCTTGACAGTGATCATGCGATCACGCAGGCCCGCGCCCTTGATGCCCGCCGGCAATCAGGCGCACCGATCGGGCCGTTGCATGGTCTGCCGGTGGGTCTGAAAGACGTTATCGATACGGCAAAGATTCCGACCGAAAACGGGACCGTCCTGGACAAGGGGCGCGTGCCCGAAGAGGACGCGGTGCTGGTATCGCGCCTGAAGGCGGCAGGTGCGATCATCATGGGCAAGACGGTTTCAACCGAGCTTGCCTTTATGCATCCGTCCAAAACGCGAAACCCGCATAACCCGGATCATACACCGGGTGGATCATCGGCCGGGTCGGCGGCGGCGGTGGCTGCCGCCATGGTGCCGCTTGCGGTGGGAACCCAAACCGGCGGGTCGGTCATCCGACCGGCGTCGTTCTGTGGCGTGGTCGGTTTCAAGCCAAGCTTTGGCGCAATCGCGCGCACCGGGGTTCTCAGCCAAAGCCCGACCCTTGATACAATCGGGGTGTTTGCCAATTCGATCAATGGGGCGGCGATGGTGGCGGAAAGCCTGTTTGGCTTTGACGCAGGTGACCGGGCAACCGTGCCATCTCCGACACCGCGGCTTCTCGATGTTGCCACAAGCGATCCGCTGGTCACGCCGATGTTTGCCTTTGTCCGACCGCCACAATTTGACGAGGTCGCCGACGCGGAGACCGTCGCGGCATTTGGCGAAATTACCGGCATGCTGGGCGATCAGTGTTTCGAGGCCCCGTTGCCAAGGGCATTTGACGACGCAAACGCACTGCGTGCGCGGATCAATTTTGCCGAGATGGCCAAGGATTACTACAGCTATGAAAAGCGTGGCCGTGATCAGTTGTCGCCGGAAATTCGCGAGGCCATCGACAAGGGCAATGACGTCAAGGCACGCGACTATCTGGCCGCACTTGACTGGCGCAAGGTGCTGAATGCCGGGCTGGATGAAGTTTTCAAACGGTGTGATGTGATCATCACGCCCGCAGCACCCGGACCGGCACCCGCCAACTTGCAGACAACAGGCAATCCGATCTTTAACGGGCTCTGGACATTTTGTGGCACACCGGCGGTGACCATTCCGCTTCTGTGGTCGCAAGGCGGGATGCCGATGGGTATTCAGCTTGTGGGGCGGGTTGGCGATGATGCGCGTTTGATGCGCACCGCAAACTGGTTGAAATCACACCTTAGCAGTCAGGAGAACGCATAATGGAAAACAGTCTTTTGAACCGTGCCATGGGCCTTCTGGCTTTTGTCGTTCTTATCGGATTTGTCGGCATTCTTGTGGGGTACGTGACCCGCTGGGACCTTGCGGTCATGGTCGCGATTACAGTGGGGCTTGCCGGGTGGGATATCTGGCATGTCGCCATGGGCCACAAGGAAGACACACACTGATCCAAAAGGGAGCAACCCTTGCGGATGCAAGCCAACTTGCGGGGCAGGATATATTCCTGCCCCGATTTTTGTCGGTTATTTGCGTTCCGGCGGGGCTACAAGGTTTTCGATGGGCGGGACCGGTGTGGTTTTGACCTTTTTGGTGACGATATAGGTAAAATACCGGTCAATGCCGATATTGGACACCAGCAGGCCATCAATCATGCGTTGATAGGCATCAACGTCATAACAGAGCACCTTGAGCATGTAGTCCACTCCGCCGCCCAGTGCATAGCATTCGACGATTTCGGGGATGTCCTGGACGGCGCGTTCAAAAATCTGGAAATCATCATGCTGATGATGACGCAGCGTGACTTCGGTCAGAACCAGCGTCGGCTTGACCAGCTTGTCCAGATTAAGGTGGGCGTGATACCCCGAAATGACACCGAGATCCTCAAGCCGTTTCAGGCGTTCCCAGCAGGGGCTGGGCGAAAGGTTCACCGCCTCGGCCAGTTTGACCTTGGTGATGCGCCCTTCGCGTTGCAGGGTTTTAAGGATTTTCAGATCCAGCTCATCAAGCCTGATCATGGTCAGAGTACCTCGGCAATCACAATCAGGCAGTCCCCCGTTTTGATCAGGCCCTGGAAGTGACGGCATGAAACAATGCCTGCGCGCGGGGCGTAATATTCGCGCGGCGGGGTGCCTGTGCGTTCAACGTCATAGATGCGTGCAATCAGGTCGCCCTTTTCGATCCGGTCCCCCAGATCAACGCAGGGCTCATACAGGCCGCTGGCATTGGATGCGACAAAGCAATCGTCATCTGGCATATCAAGCATGACCGTCCCGGTCGGGGATGCTTCGAGCTCGCCCTTGAGAATACCGGCATGAATAAGGATATTGCGGACACCACGATCTGCAATTGCCACCCGTTCTGCGGTGGTTGAGCCGCCGCCGCCCAGTTCCGTGGTGACAAAGGTTTTGCCGGCTTCCTCGACGACGGTGTCAAACATGCCAACGGCATCGAGTTCGAGCATCATCATCGAATAGGGGGCGCCAAAGGCCTTCATGGCGGCAACGCAACGTGCTTCCTGTTCCTTGTCGGGCAGGACGTGAACGGCTGCGAACGGAATGAAATCAAGCGTTTTGCCGCCCGAATGCATATCAAGAACAATGTCGGCTTCTGGCACAAGATAGCGGAAAACGTAATCGGCGATCTTTTGGGTCACCGTACCATCGGGCTTGCCCGGGAAGGACCGGTTCATATTGCCCGCATCAATCGGGGATGTCCGCGAGGCACTGCGAAATGCGGGATAGTTCATGGCAGGCAGAATAATCACGCGGCCATTGATTTCACCAGCGGACAGGGATTCTGCCAGTTTGAACAGCGACACCAGACCTTCATATTCGTCGCCATGGTTGCCACCGGTCAAAAGGGCGGTGGGGCCATTGCCATTGCGGACCACGGTTATCGGGATCATCACAGCGCCCCACGCGGAATCATCACGCGAATAGGGCAGCTTTAAAAAGCCGTGGTGAATGCCATCCTGATCAAGCGGGATCGTCGGGCTGATGGGTGATGGTTTTGTCATGGTCGTATCCTTAAAAAGCCTGACGTCGCGACCGTCGTCATCAGGCTGTGGCATCTGGGACCGCACACCAGGACCCGCGCAAATGTCGCGATGTCATGGCGTGCGGTTGCGGATCAGTTTTTGACAAACAGCTGTCGCGGATAGCTGGTCAGGGTTTTTGACCCGGTTTCGGTAATCATCATGCTTTCGGTGATCTCGATGCCCCAGTCATCAAACCAAAGGCCCGGCATGAAGTGGAATGTCATGCCCGGTTCAAGAACCGTGCGGTCACCGGGACGCAGGCTCATGGTGCGTTCGCCCCAATCGGGCGGATAGGAAAGCCCGATCGGATAGCCACAACGGCTGTCTTTTTCGATGCCGAATTTCTGCAAGACGCCAAAGAAGGCAATGGCGATGTCTTCGCAGACATTGCCCGGTTTGGCGGCTTCAAGCCCTGCCTGAAGGCCTTCGATCAGGGCACTTTCGGCATCCAGGAACCGTTGATCGGGATCGCCAAGGTAAACCGTGCGTGACAGCGGCGCATGATAGCGACGATAGCAACCGGCGATCTCGAAGAACGTGCCGGCATTGGCCGGAATGGGTTTTTCATCCCAGGTCAGGTGGGGGGCGCTGGCATCCTGGCCCGATGGCAGAAGCGGCACGATGGCCGGATAATCCCCGCCAATTCCGTCGATGCCTGCGATGCCGGTACGGAAGATTTCCGCGACCAGTTCGTTCTTTTTCATGCCCGGTTCGACGATTTCAAAAATGCGTTCATGCATGTTTTCGACAATGCGGGCCGCCTGACGCATATAAAAGATTTCGGTCTCGGACTTTACCGCACGCTGCCAGTTCACCAGTGCGGTGGCATCGGAAAACTTGGCGTTTGGCAGATGGGTCTGAAGCTGCAAGAAAGCCTTGGCAGAGAAATAGTAGTTATCCATTTCCACGCCAATGCGACGCGATGCCCAGCCGCGATGTTCAATCACCTCGGCAAGATAGTCCATCGGGTGGTGCGTGGTCGATTGCACATAGTAGTCCGCATACGGGATGATGCGGTCATGGGGCATATAGACCGTGCGTTTTGCGCCGTTGGCATCCTGCGAACGCCCGAACCAGACCGGGTCGTCTTCAATTGGAACCAGCACACATTGATGGACATAAAAGGACCAGCCGTCATAGCCGGTCAGCCAGGCCATGTTTGACGGATCGGTCACGATCAGAAGATCGATGCCCTTTTCCACCATGGCTTTTTTGGTTTTCTCCAGGCGTTCGGCGTATTCCTCACGCGTGAAATTCAATTCTACCTGGCTCATCGCAGGCCTCCAGATAAAGGCGGGGTTTCAGCTACCTGACCCATTTTCCTTTTGTTGTTACGAATTAATCTCGACCCCTGCACCAGCTGCATCACAGCGGTGACGGGCGAGGGTGGCGATCGCGGTGTCCTGAACACCGGTTCCGGTCAAATCACAGACCGTAATCTGACCTGCAGATGTTCTGCCGGTCAAGGATTTGGCAATGATCTGGCCGAGTTCTGGCAATGTCGCGTCTGTGGGCACGGTGCCGGCATCAATGGCGTGGTGCAGTTCGCCAAGAATACGCGTTTGTGCCTGACTGTCGCTGACATAAAGGTCGGCCTGCCCGATCAGGGCAGGATCAATTTCGTTTTTATGTTCGGCATCCGACCCCATGGCAGTCACATGCGTACCGGGTCTGACCCAATCGGCCATCAGAACCGGTTCGCGCGCAGGCGTCGTGGTGACGATGATATCCGCGGTGTTTGCCGCGTCCTTGCCATCCGCGGTAGCCGTGACCGGAATGCCCAGTTCAAGGGATGCCTTTTTCGCGCAGGTTTCGGCCTTGGCAAGGTCGCGGGCCCAAATGGTGGCCGAAGTGATATCGCGTACCAGTGTCAGTGCCTTTAGCTGAAGGCGCGCCTGAACACCCGCACCATAAATGGTGGCATGTTTGGCATCTTCACGGGCGAGATGTTTGGCGGCCACCCCGCCTGCGGCAGCGGTTCGCACATCGGTCAGATAGCCGTTATCAAGCAAGACGGCCTCCAAAAGACCGGTCCTGGATGAAAACAGGTTCATCAAACCATTAACCGATGGCAGGCCGAGCTTGGGATTGTCAAAGAAGCCAGGGCTGATTTTGATGGCGAAGCTATCAATACCCGGCACATAGGCGGTTTTGACATCGACTTCGCCATTATATTCATCAATATCCAGACGCAGGATTGGCGGCATGCGGACGTCCTGCGTGGCAAGGGCGTTAAATGCGCCTTCGACGCAATCAATGGCATCCATGTCCAGATCAATGACCTTGCGCAGGTCGGTTTCGGTCAGAATTCTGATCGTGGGCATTTGAGTTACTCCGCCATCAGGTCGACGTCTTCGCCGCCGACAATTCGTTTGTGCAGATCCATGTCGATGTTGCAGCCCGTCGTCAGGACCACCGTACGACCGGGATTATCGACCAAACCGGCACGCAGGGCCGCAATACCAACGGCAGCAGCACCTTCGATTACCTGTTGATCATCAAGATAGGCGGCCCGGATGCCATCCGCGATCTGGGCTTCGTTGACCAGGACGAAGTCGTCGGTCAGATCGCCACACATATCGAACGTGTACTGGTTGTTGTCACCAATGCCACCACCAAGGCTATCTGCCAGTGTCGGGAGTTCCTTGACTGCGGTTGGCTTGCCTTCCTGAAGGCTTGTGATCATCGCACAGCCACGTTCCATGGTGATACCGACAACCCTGATCATCGGATTGACCGATTTGGCGACCAGCGCGACACCGGCCAGCAACCCGCCCCCCGACAAAGGCACCAACAAGGTATCCACGTCGGGTAGAGCTTCGATAATTTCAAGACCAAGTGTGCCTTGCCCGGCAATGACATCCGCATGGTCAAATGGCGGCAGCATGATCATGCCTTCGTCCTTGACCAGCCGGTCGACTTCCTGCTGGGCTTCGTCCTGTGATTGTCCGATGATGCGGACTTCGGCCCCTTGGGCGCGGATTCCGTCGACCTTGTTCTGCGGGACGAGTTCGGACATGCAGATCACGGATCGCACCCCGGCATTGCGCGCCGCATAGGCCAGTGCCCGGCCATAGTTGCCGGTAGATACACCAACGACACCTTTTGCCTTGTCTGCATCGCTCAGGCGCAAGACAGCATTGGCGGCACCGCGCAGCTTGAAGCTGCCGGTATATTGTTGCTGTTCACATTTAAGCCAGACCGGGCTGCCGATATGGTCGGTCAATGCGGCAGACGGGCGCAAAGGGGTGTGGATCACATGATCCGAGATGGTTTTTCGGGCAGAAAGAACATCAGCAAATGTGATGGGGTCTTTCATGGGACCTCGACTTTACTGGTTGGTTGCGGGGCCTGATCAAACAGGGTTCCGAACCCTGTGATCGGTTTTTTGTATTCAATCAGGTTCAGTGCATGCCAGACCAAAGCCTGATTGCTGGTGATGACCGGTTTTTCAAGCAGGCGTTCGGCTTCGGCGATGATTTCGGCAGACCGGATGGCGGTGCAGGAAATGAACACCGCATCGGCATCGGGTGTGTTGACCTTGAGCGCGCCTTCCAGAATGGCTTTGGGCGGCAGCGCGGTCATGTCGAAATCATTATCAAGGCCAAAGCCCATCACACGCGTGACGTCAAAGCCCTTGTCGGCAAAGCCATCCGCGACCGATTGTGTCACATCGGGAAGATACGGGGTCAGGATGGCAATTTTTTGCGCTCCGACCGCGCGAAGGGCAAGCTCACTTGCCAGAAGCGGATTGGTGACTTTGGTTCCCGGCATGCCCTGATTGATCAGGGCGGCGATCTTGTCCGACCCGGTGACAGCCGTGCCGGATGTGCAGCCGAAAATGGCGACATCAACGCCATAACCCGGCAACAGGGTCTTGGCGGCACGCGGCAAATCCTTGGCCATGGCCTGCAGATTTTCGACCGTGACCGGGTTGGCGTTTTCAATACGGGTCGTGAACAGGCGCAAATCATCGGGCAGGATGGCGCGCAGGTCATCCTCGCTGTTGAAATCTGTTGCCAGTGTGATCAGGCCGACCCGCCCTGCCGGTCCAACCGGTTCGGGCGAGTACAGCAGATCTACCGGCTCTGGCGTGACCGCACGCGATACGGACATCATCCTGAACTCCACAAGGCGGATGGTCCTGATATGTATCAGGACCATCCCGTTTTCAAATTTTCAAAAGTGCTTCCGGCAAATCCGGAATTTGCAGGCCAGAACCCGATCAGCGGAAGGCAAGTTCTGGCAGGAACAGTGCAATCTGCGGAACGAAGATCAAAATCACCGCTGCAAGCAGCAGCATGAAGATGAAGGGCGGCGTTCCGCTTATGACCTCTGCATAAGGTCGCCTGAAGATTGCTATGGCTGTAAAGATGTCACACCCGAACGGGGGCGTGGCAGAGCCAATGGCGACCTGCAGGGTGACCAGTGTGCCGACAAGAACCGGGTCCAGCCCCGCCGCATTGACGAGCGGCATGAAGATTGGCGTCAGTACCAGAATGACAACAATCGGGTCAACGAACATGCAGCCGATGAAGAAGGCAACGCAGATCGCAGCCAGAATGATGTACGGGTTGGCGCCTTCAAGCCCCAATGCGCCGATCACATGTTGCGGGATCTGGGCAAAGGAAATCACGAACGAGAATGTGGTGCCCGCGCCCACCAGAATGAACACAACTGCCGTGATCAAACCGGTTGAACGCGCAATCGCCAGCAGTTCAGACCATTTCACCGACTTGAAGATCAGCACTTCAAGGAT
>NZ_DBGS01000001.1:0-8920 GCF_002295455.1 Thalassospira sp. UBA848
CGGCCCCAATGGTGAAGACCTGCCGGTAACGGCGTCGACGGGGACGCTTAACCGCGTGGGTGCGGATGGGGAAGTCACCCGGTTTGCCGCCAATGTCGGTATCTCCAACACATTGCTGTGGTCGGCAGATGGCACCAAAATGTTCTTTGGCGACACCATTGCCAACACGCTTAATGTTTATGACTTTGACATGGAAACGGGTGTGCCTTCCAACCCGAAGCCGTTCTTTGGCCCGCAGGATCGCGGGAATATGGATGGTTCGGCAATGGATGCGGACGGATATATCTGGAATGCGCGCTGGGGTGGGGGATGCCTGATGCGTTTTGCCCCTGATGGCAGTGTTGACCGGGTGATCGAACTGCCGGTGACCCAGCCAACCAGTTGTGTGTTTGGTGGTCCGGACCTTAAAACGCTTTATATCACCTCGGCCGCGGTCGGGCTGGAGAACAGTGGCAACGCGCTTGAAGGGGCTTTGTTGTCCATCAAGACAGATGTGGCGGGCTTGCCGTGCCATCGGTTTGCCGGCTGATCGTTCACCGGTCTAAAGCGCCTATTGGTTGTCATTAATCAGGCTATTGGCGCTTCTTGCCCATTTTTGGCCTTGGTTTTCGGTATGTTTGGCGTCACCATAGCGTGTGCACAGCACATCGGACACCATCAAAAATACGAGCAAACCGGGGTCAAAATGAAACCTGCTAACGCCGCAGCCAAGTGGGCAAGGGCACTTTTTGTCATTGGCATGGTCGGGATATTGTCGGGCTGTGCGGCCCTGCAACCGTCCGGCAACAGTGTCACCGGATCGGTCAGTTATCGCGAACGGATCGCGCTTTCGCCCGATAATACCTTCCTCGTCGTGCGCTTGCTTGATGTATCGCGGGCAGATGCACCGTCGGTTGAAATTGCCGCACTGCGTCAGCCGGTCAGCAATCCGCCCATGGTGTTTGTCCTGCCCTATGATGCGGATGATATCGATCCGCGCATGACCTATGTGATCGAGGCGAAAATCGTCAATGCCGACGGAGACCTTCTGTTTCGCAATGATCAGGCCTATCCGGTCCTGACCCGCGATGCGCCAAGTGATGTCGACATCCTTGTTCGCAAAATCGCCCGCACACAGGGGAATGGCAGCAGCAAAGGCAACGCTTCGGCGATTGACAATCATGTTGCCGCGATCGAGGCCCGCTTGCCCGATATGCGGGTGATCCCCGGTCAGTATTCGGCATCCGATCATACCGTGACCTACAATGCCTATATCTCGCCAAAGGGCGAGCCGGTTCTGGTCGACGAGCATCGCGATCTTGGCGATTACGGAACCAGTGACGTTAAGCTCTATTACCGCAATGGGCAGCTTTTGCGCTTTGCCGAGGACGCAAAGCGGGTCAATTACGGTGGTTCCAACGATGATCAACCGTTGCAATACACCCTTAAACTTGATTTCGCACAGGGCCGTTTCGCGTCGGGAAGCAAAACCATTAATGGCAATGTCAGTGAACCCGATGAACATGAAATCAGCGGGGCGCTGTCGCAAAGCAAGGTGGCGCTCAGCCGGATCGATGCCATGTTAAGCCAGCTTAACAACACGCCGGACTCACGCAGCGGCCCTGAGCTTTTTATCTGTGATGACAAAAGCCGCTTTGCAGTGACCTTTGATCAGGATGCCAAGCGCGCCATTGTTGAATTCCGGGGGCGCGAGCCGATCAGTCTGGCGCAAATGCCGACCGGATCGGGATATGGTTATGGCAATGAAATATACGAACTGCGCGGCAAGGGGGCAGACGCCATCTGGACAACTCCGTCAGGTGATTTCCATTGCGCCGTCTCGTCCATGCCGAGCGAGGCCGCCAGCCTTACCCTTGCGCCCGGCGATTTCCCGGTGGTTTCGGTTGAGGAGCTGAAAGCGCAGGGGGACGGGGTCTGGACGCGCTATTTTGATGAGATGATGCCGGCAATCACCACCTGCCTTGCCAAAAATCCCGGTGATCTGGTCTCGGTTCTGAAAGCCTGGCCGATGAACCATGGCATGGTTGGGGTGCGCACGATCAATGGCAATGGCGGGCGTCATGATTGTCTGGTGCCATCAGATGGCCTCGGAACCGCACAAACCGAACTGGTTGAAACCACCACCAACATTCTGCCCGGCGAAGATATCGTCCGTTTCACCCCAGCCAGCGGCGCCTATCCCGACGGGGATTGCTTTGCCCATGAACGGCTGGTGCAAAAGGGCGTCTTTGTTGGCTGGTTGTCTGAAAAGACCTGCTGATCTGATCGGCATTGGAAGCAGAAACAAAAATCCCGGCCGGGGCAACCCGGGCCGGGATTTGTTTGTCTTATTGCCTTGATGTCCTAGTGGATCATGGCCCCGGTGGCACTCAGCATGCCGGTTGATCCGCTCAAAACATCGTCATTGCCAAGTTGAACCGCCTGGAACCGGTGACGGTCAAAATGGCCGGGCATCAAAAGCCCGCTTGCAGGCGCAGCATGGAAGCCAAAGCGTGCATAGTAATCCGGATCCCCCACCAGAAGAACCGAACGGTGACCGGCCGTCTGTGCTGCATTAAGGGCAGCATAAACCAGACCGGCACCAACCCCGGACCCGCTATAGATTTTATCCACGGCAAGCGGGCCGAGCAGCAATGCATCGCCTGCATCACCGGCATTGACATTCCACAACCGGACGGTGCCGATCATCTGTTTGCCGTCAAAGGCGACAAACGCCAAACCGTCCGCCGGAAGCCGATTACGGCGCAGGATTTCAGACGATTTCCCAAAACGCGCCGGACCCATTACGCGATCCAGCAGCTTTTCGCGCTCGATATGGGCATAAGCGCCTTCGCGATCAATCGTGATCATTGGCCTGTCTTTCGCAAATGCGGTCAGATGACATAGGCGGCAAGCGGCGAGAAGCCGTTGAACGCCACGGACGCATAAGTGGTGGTGTACGCGCCGGTTGCCTCGATCAGGACCTCGTCACCGATGGTCAAGGAGACCGGCAGGTCATACGGGGTCTTTTCATACAGCACGTCAGCCGAATCACAGGTCGGACCAGCCAGAACACACGGGGCGACGTCGCCGCCATCATGGATCGTGGTGATCGGATAACGGATGGCTTCGTCCATGGTTTCGGCAAGGCCACCGAATTTACCGATATCAAGGTAAACCCAGCGCACCGGATCGTCGGCATGCTTGCGCGAAATCAGAACAACCTCGGCTTTGATCACGCCGGCATCACCCACCATGCCACGGCCCGGTTCGATAATGGTTTCGGGCATGTGGTTGCCAAAGTGGTTGTGAAGCGCATCAACAATTGCAGCACCGTATGCTTCGGTCGCCGGAATGTCGCGCAGGTAACGGGTCGGGAAGCCCCCGCCCATATTGACCATACGAAGGTGAATGCCCTTGTCCGCCAGGGTACGGAAGATCGATGATGCTTCCGAAAGCGCGGTGTCCCATGCATCAAGGTTGCACTGCTGCGACCCGACATGGAAGGACACGCCATAGGCATCCAGACCCATGTGATGGGCATGCTCAAGAACTTCGAGCGCCATGGAAGGCGCGCAACCGAATTTGCGCGACAGCGGCCATTCTGCGCCAACGCCGTCGGTCAGGATGCGGCAGAAAACCTGCGCACCCGGTGCGACACGGGCAATTTTTTCGACTTCTTCGACGCAATCAACCGCATAGAGGCGCACACCGAGTTCAAAAGCGCGCGCAATGTCGCGTTCCTTTTTGATGGTGTTGCCAAAGGAAATGCGGTCCGGGGTGGCACCAGCAGCCATCGCCATTTCGATTTCCGGGACGGATGCGGTGTCAAAGTTGCTGCCAAGGTCGGCAAGCAGGCTCAGAACTTCCGGTGCCGGGTTTGCCTTGACGGCATAGAAGATGCGCGAGCTCGGCAGCGCACGGGTAAAGGTCTCGTAGTTGCGCTGAACAACGTCGAGATCAACAACAAGGCACGGACCTTCCGGGCGGTTCTGTGCGAGAAAATCAATAATACGCTGAGTTGCCATTGGGGCGTTCTCCCATTCCACGATATGGCAGCGTGCATGTACCTGATGCGTGCGCGCGGTGGAGGCGCGATGACGCGGACTACCTGCATACTGTTTAGCCCCGGGGCCAACCGGAACTTGCGAAGTCTGCCTCGCTATGGAATGGGGAGTTCCCGTTCCGCACGTGGGCAATGATGGTGTGCCTCTTTAGTGTCGGTGGATTTGGACGCCACCTGAGACCAAAAAAGCCCTACACCGTCGTTGCTTTAAGTGACCCCGAGGGTTCCAAAATTGGGACCACCACAGGCACGTGCGACTTTGGGCAAGTCCGCATTTACGCCCGATGCTTTTTGCGTGCAAGTGAAATTTTCATCCGTTTTGTCCTGAAACAATCGCAGGATCGTCGAAGAAGTCATGCTGCGACGCAAAAAATGGCGCGAATGGCCGCGTTCAGGATTTGCAATATGTTCTGTTGGCAGGTTTTGGTATGGGGCAATGCAATTTGCGCATAAGTTGACGGCAATTTCGAAGGCAATTGACGGTTTCAAACGGGCGGTGTAGCCCTTGGGACATGTAATTTCCCCGGCCCGATTTCGCCGCGTCGTCTGGCGCGCTGCGTTTTGCGCCGCCCAGTCAGGAATTTCTTATGTCCAATATCAAAATCACCGCTGGCCCCTTCACCTTTGACGGCGTGCTCGAAATCGAAAAGGCACCGCATACCTGCAAGGCGTTCCTTGATCGCATGCCGTTTGAAAGCAAGGCCGTTCATGTCCGCTGGAGTGGCGAGGGCGTGTGGATGCCGCTGGGTGATTATCAGTTTGGTGTGGACTACGAAAACCACACCAGCTTCCCGGCCCCGGGGCAGATCATCCTGTATCCGGGTGGCATCAGCGAAACCGAAATCCTGCTGGCCTATGGCGGGGTGCATTTCGCATCCAAGGTCGGCCAGCTTGCCGGCAACCACTTCATCACGGTCACCAGCAATCTCGAAGACCTTGAAAAGCTCGGCAAAATGACCCTTTGGGAAGGTGCCCAGCCGATCAGGTTCGAACTGGCGTAAATAATAAAAGGCACTGTGATCGGGGGCACTTCACTGTGTGCCCGGTTTGGCCTAGAAGGCCATCCAGTTTGCAATTTTCCGGTCAGGTTTAGCGTGTTTGAAACAATCAATCAGTGGGTTCAGGAATATCAGCAGTTCATCTATATCCTGATTTTCACCTACTGTGTCAGCAAGGCCAGTATCCTGCCGGTATTTGCGGGCATGCTGGTTGCGGCCGAAAGCCTTGTGGCGGGACCAGCATTGGGGGCCATGATTGCTGGCGGGTTCATCGGGGATATGGTGCGCTTTGTTCTGGCGCGGAAATATGGTGATGCGCTTGTCGCGAAAATGCCGGATGCCCTTGCGATGTGGATGCGCAAGACGCTGCGTCTGTTTGAGCATTACGGCATCGCCTATATCCTGCTCTGTCGTTATCCGCATGGGGTGCGCTCATTCGGTGTTTTCCCGGTCGGCATGAGTTCGATGTCGTTCATCCGCTTCCTGCCGCTCAGCATCACATCAGTGGTCCTCTGGGCCGGACTTTATTTCAGTCTTGGCTATAGCGTCGGCGAGGGGATGTCCGAGCTGATCGAGCATAACCTGGCGATACTCAGCCCGATGCTGCTTTTGGTCTTTATCACGATCGGCTGGTTTGCGTTGCGCCGGATCGACAAGCTTGAAGCACAGGCTGAAAAGGCCGCTGAAAGCGCCGAGCACTGATTATGGGGGCACCATGATCAGAACAAAGAAAAACGGCAGCCTGATCAGGCTGCCGTTTGTGTAACTGCAATAGGCGGGCTGCTTATTCGGCGGCAATCGTCTTGCCGTCTTTTTCAAGCATCTCGCCCTGTTTGCGCTTGGCAAGAATTTCGCGCGCCTTGGCATAGCTTTCATCATGCCAGAAGATCAGACAGCCATTGCACCCCCGGCCACAGCAGCCCTTGGTGCCAACACGCGGGGTGCGGAAGGAGCGTTCCTTCTGGCGATCATCAAGGGCGGTCTGAAGCGCATCACGCTTGGCGTCATAGCGTTCTTCATTGCCGTTGCCCATTTCGATCTTGTGGCCTTCCTGATCAAGTTTCAGGCGCTGCCATTCGTCTTCGGAAAGGGCCTTTTCCTTGCGCACGATGGTCATCGGAAGGACTTCGCGCTTCAGAAACTCCGGGTCTTCCTGTTCAAACAGGCTAAACGGCAAACGGATGAACGGTTGGGTGTTGGCGTGGACGGCTTCACCGACCTTGCCGGTTTTGGCGTCGATGAATTCATACATGCGGATGAAAATCGTCTGGCGCGAGCGCGGCGGCACGATTTCGATCACGTCCCCCGGCAGCATGCGGTTTTTGACCGACATGACAAAGGCATCGTCTTCGACCTCGACGATCTGACCGGCATATTCCCAGTCCGACACATTGGTGTTGCTGTCATAGCCATGCGCGTAATTGGTCAGACGCCCGTCATGGAAGGCCAGCGTATAGCCCCGGTTCGGGATGGTCGCCAGTTCCTTCATGTATTCTTCGGCCGACCAGTTTTCCGGGTCCTTGTACCAGTCATCAATCGCCATGCGATACGCACGCGCTACGAGGCCGGCGTAATACGGGCTTTTGCCACGGCCTTCGACCTTGAGGCTGTCGACCCCGATTTTCAGGTAATCTTCAAGCTTGGGCATGATGCACAGATCGCGCGAATTCAGGATGTATGATCCGCGCTCGTCTTCCTGAATTTCCATCAGTTCACCCGGACGCATGTCTTCTTCAAGGAAGAAGTCAAACATTTCCAGGTTTTCCTCGGTCAGTTTGAGTTCCTTGACCGTGCCGTCCTTAAGCTTCATGTGGACTTTGTATTTCCAGCGGCAGCTGTTGGCACACGCCCCCTGGTTCGCGCCCCGTTCGGCCATGAAGTTCGACAGCAGGCAACGACCGGAATAGGTCATGCACATCGAGCCATGCACAAACGCCTCGATCTTGATGTCCTGGCATTTTTCGCGGATTTCGGTCAGTTCCTCATAGGAAACCTCACGCCCCAGAACGACCAGCTTGGCACCGATGCTTTGCCAGAATTTGACACTTTGCCACGAGCACACATTGGCCTGTGTCGACACGTGCAAATCAAGTTCCGGCGCATGTTCGCGGACAAACATGAAAACACCCGGATCGGCCACGATCAGGCCATCGGGGCGGACCTTGCGCACGGTATCGACATATTCCGGCAGCTTGTCGATATCCTTGTTATGCGAAAACAGGTTCAGTGTGAGGTAAACGCGCACACCATGGCTGTGGGCGAAATCAATGCCCTCGACCACGTCATCAAGCGACATCTGGCTTTTAACGCGCAGCGACAGGTCCGGCGTGCCCATGTAAACGGCATCCGCGCCATACAGCACGGCAACCTTCAGCTTTTCGAGCGAGCCTGCGGGCATCAGCAATTCGGAACGGCGCGATTGATTACTCATCACTTGCGGGTCTTTTCTATTTGGTCGTCTGCGGGAAATCTCTTTGGCTGCGGCTTCTATCATAGCCTGCTGCCTGTGCCGATTAAAATCGCATATTTCGCAAGCCTTGCATAGCTATGGCCGTGATGAGCTGCCATGCCGGACTTGCAGGGCGCCAAGCAAAACACCCCCGCCAAGGGGCAGGGGTGTTTGGAATCGTTTCAAAGTTTTGGCTTATTTGACCTTCTTGATCTCGCCGCTTTCGATCTTGGCCCAATATTGTCTGACTTCACCACGTACAACCGGCATCAGGAAATAAAGGCCGATGATGTTGGGGATTGCCATGGCAAAGATCATGGAATCCGAGAAATCAATTACGGGACCGAGGCTCATGGATGCGCCGACGATCACGCACAGGCAGAAGAACAGCTTGAAGATGATCTCCTTGCCCTTGCCTTCACCGACCAGATAGGTCCAGCTTTTCAGCCCGTAATAGGACCATGACAACATGGTCGAAAAGGCAAACAGGACAACGGCCAGTGCCAGGATCAGCGGGAACCAGGTAAAGGCCGACGCAAAGGCCGCCGAGGTCAGCTCGACACCTGTCAGGCCGGAATTCAGCTCGCCACTGATGGTGATCACAAGGGCGGTCATGGTGCAGATCACGACCGTATCAATGAACGGTTCAAGCAGGGCGACATAGCCCTCGGTAACCGGTTCCTTGGTCCGCACGGCCGAGTGTGCAATCGCAGCCGAACCAATACCCGCCTCGTTGGAAAACGCCGCACGTTTGAAGCCCTGGATCAGGGCACCGATAACGCCGCCAGCAACACCGGCACCGGTAAAGGCTCCGACAAAGATCTGGGCAAAAGCATCACCAACCATGGAGATATTGGACAGGATAATAACAAGGCCCGCCGTGACATAGATGATGGCCATCAAGGGCACGATCTTTTCGGTGACCTTGGCGATGGACTTGATGCCGCCGATAATCACTACACCAACGACGATTGCCATGATCAGGCCAAACAACCAGCCAGACCCGGCCAGGAAGCTGTTTTCGCCGCCGGTGACATTGACCACCTGCTGGAAGGCCTGATTGGCCTGGAACATGTTCCCGCCGCCCACGGCACCACCGATGCAGCAGATCGAAAAGATGACGGCCAGAACTTTGCCAAGGCCGGGTTTGCCTTTTTCAGTCAACCCCTTTGACAGGTAATACATCGGGCCACCTGAAACGCGCCCGTCTTCGTATTCGTTACGATACTTCACACCCAGCGTACATTCGGTGAATTTTGATGCCATGCCAAGCAACCCGGCAAGGATCATCCAGAATGTCGCACCGGGTCCACCGATGGAAACCGCCACGGCCACCCCGGCAATATTGCCAAGCCCGACTGTGCCCGAAAGGGCGGTGGCAAGGGCCTGAAAGTGCGAAACCTCACCGGCATCTTCGGGGTGGGAATA
>NZ_DBGS01000001.1:9266-19474 GCF_002295455.1 Thalassospira sp. UBA848
GAAATCGCATGGCCGAACCGGCGGAACTGAACAAAGCCGAAATAGATGGTAAAGATGGTGGCCGCGATGACAAGCCAGCCAACGATCAGTGGAAAGGCCGTACCGCCGATGGGCACGGAATAGAACATTGCGCCGGCAATCACATTTGAAATCGGTGAGATCGCCTGATTGATCTTTTCATCAAGGCCGACTTCCTGCGCCTGTGCAAGTTGGGGCAGGGTGGCCGACATCACTGCAAGGGCGCTGGCCATTGCTGTCTTTTTCGAGAACATGATGTTTCTCCGGTTAAACTTCGTGTGATTGCCTTATGGAACGACAGTGACCGGAACAGGCGATGCCTGAACCAGCGTAAGTGGCAAACTGCCCAGCAGCCGCGCACCCAGCGTTGATCCACCCTTGCGACCGACAATGATCTGACAGGCGTCTTTTTCCTTGGCGATTTCACAGATCAGTTCGCCGGAATGGCCGTAACGGACTTCCGAAGTTACCGGTATTTTCAATTTATTCAGTGTATCCAGGGCGGGTTTGAGTGTTTGTTCCGCCCGTGAAAGTTCCTCTGTGCGCCGTTTATGGCGCTCTTCGAGCTCCTGTGTTGACAGGAAGCTGTATGGGGACCACTCAAGAACATAGACAAGATGCACGGCACAGCCGACGGCTGTTGCGCGCTGACCCGCGAATTCCACGGCGCGTTGTGCGGCATCTGTCCCATCGTAGCCCACAACGATTGGCTGATCGGTCATTTGTTTCTCCTGATCAGAGACTGAGAAGTCAGGCTGATCCTCCCACTGAACGAGATGCAGATCCCATCTGCACCTGTCGCTGTGTCGGAGACGTGGACACGACGGTTCCCCCGATATGCATTTGTCACCGCCCCCCGAGCGACATCAAAAGCATACATAAAAATGAAATAATTTCGCCGGAAAGTTGAATGTGAGAATATTATATAGCGCTAAAGGTTGGTGATTTTTGGCCCAAAACAAAACAATGCCCGCCAAAAATAGGGGTGTGCATCGGAAAATTTTGTGAAATGGGCGAAAAAAAGTGGGTGCAACCGGAAAAATTTGGCCTGATTTGCCGAATTTACAACCCTTTTATCGGTCCGACCATCTTCAGGAAGTCGATCAGAACCTTTGCTGCAACATCAATATCCCCGGGCGTCACGGATTCGTCGGGATGGTGGCTCAGTCCGTCGCGACACCGCACAAACAACATGCCGATGTCACACAGATCATGCATGGCCAGCCCGTCATGGCCAGCCCCGCTAAACAGCCGAAAGGGTTCTATGCCCTGTTCACCAATTGCCTGGCCCAGCCCATCCATGATCCAGTTGGCGCATGGTACGCCTTCGGCCTCATAGGTCAGGTCGGCCGATATTTCCACACGGCGATTGGTCGCGATATTGGGCAGTGCCGACAGGATCTGCCCCCGGCCATTGACCCGAACGATCCGCTCGGGCGCGCGCAGTTCGATGGTCAGATCGACATGATCGGGAATGACATTGACCGCGTTCGGGCTGACTTCGATCTTGCCAACGACGCCGACCATGCCATCGGTCATCGAACAGACGCCCTCGACCTGATGGATGATATCGGCGGCTGCCACCAAGGCATCGTGTCGGTCATTCATCGGCGTTGTTCCCGCATGGCTGGCCTTGCCCTGAATGCGGATGCGGTGGCGCTCAATCCCGGTCAATGCCGTGACGACCCCAACCGGCAGGTCGCGCTTTTCAAGAACCGGACCCTGTTCGATATGGGTTTCGATAAAGCCCAGTACATTGGCCTTGTCACGTTTGAGGCCTGCGATATCTTCGGGCGCACAGCCAAAATCGCGCAAGGCATCGGCCACCGAGACGCCCTTGTCGTCGGTGGCCTCAAGCGATTTGGGGTCATGCTTGCCTGCCAGCGCCCGTGAACCGACCAGAGTTGATTGAAAGCGCGTGCCTTCTTCGTCGCCAAAGGCAACGATTTCGATGCCGAATGGCAAGTCGATCCCTGATTTATTGAGCTGTTCAATCACGGCAATCGGCAGGGCAACGCCCAGCATTCCGTCATATTTTCCGCCTGAAACAACCGTGTCCTGATGTGATCCCATGATCAGCGTGGGCGCACCATCCAGGGCCTTTTGATCACGCCCGACGATATTGCCTGCGGCGTCAATTTCACTGACAAGGCCAGCCCTGGTCATCCAGTCGCGGATCAGCGGCGTGACGGCACGGTGTTCGTCACTCAAAAACAGGCGGGTAACACCCGGACCGGGTTGGCTGTGGGTGGCGGCCTCTTCAAGGCGGTCAAAGATCAGTTGGCCAAGCATGGCGATTTTTGCCCTGGTTCTAGTATTGATGGGGTTTGTCGGGTGTCGGCAGGCGATCAAAGAAGTGACGGTATTCCGGATCCTGTGTCTTGCCATACAGGCGCATCAGTTCGTGCACGGGATCAGAATGATCATCAACACGCAGATCAAGGGGCAGGCGGTTTGGCGTCATGACCTTGATCGCTGCGGATGTTGTGCCACGCACATCACCCCCGGCCTTGAAACCTGCGACGAGCGCTTCGAGAATGCATTTTTCAAATGGCTCGTGTGCCTTGCGCATCATGGTGAACTTTTCACGCATGGCATCGGGGACATTGCTGTGGGCCAGCATGTTTCCGGCAATCGCCAGATCGCGCTCGGTGATTTCGGCGGTTTCTGATCGGTTTTTATCACCCGTCCAGACAGCCGTTTCACCGGTTTGGTCAAGGACGATCAATTGTCGCCAGTTGCGACCATCGTCATCGCCGGTCAGTTTTTCACGGACCGACTCCGCAGATTTTCGTTGTTCAAGCATTGCCAGACCATTGATGCCGTACCAAAAATTGGTCGAGAAACCCTGTGTGGCGATGGCACCAATACCCGGTGCAATATGCGGGACAAACCCGCCAACGGCCAGATTTCCCGTTGCGCTGGCGATGCCCAGTGCATTGGTTTTCGGGTCTCTGGCGACGATTGTGAAGGTCATGTTTCCCGCCTGTCAGACAGCTTGGTGAATGTGCCGTCCTAAATTTATCATGATAAATAATTGCCGAAATCGAATTTATCATTATAAATAGGTTTTGCAACCGTGACATCCGAAAGCATCGACAACGGGTTCGGAATTCAGGAAACGTCCAATCAAAAAGAACACCTCATATACGGTGCGTTGTCGGTCGGTTCGGTATGAACCGGGGGTAACAGGAAGGTTTCAACATGGGAGGCTTGAATGAAAAGCCTGTTTAAAGGGGTGCTTGCAGCAGCAGCCCTTGCGGTTTCCGCAATCGGTTTCGGCCCGGCCGAAGCCCAGACGCCACCGGGTGTCCTGGTGGTCGGTCAGATTGCAGAGCCCAAATCACTTGATCCGGCGGCAGTCACCGCCGTGAATGATTTCCGCATTCTGATGAATGTTTATGATGGTCTGGTGCGTTACAAGGACGGCACGCTCGAAGTTGAGCCCGCCCTTGCAGAAAGCTGGACGATCTCTGATGACGGAACGGTTTACACCTTTTCCTTACGCGACGGGGTAACCTTCCATGACGGCACGCCGTTCAATGCAGAGGCGGTGAAGTACAATTTCGACCGTATGCTTGATGAAAGTCATCCTGAACATGACACCGGGCCTTTCCCGCTTGCCTTCTTCTTTAGCGCGGTGGAAGAGGTCGAAGTCGTCGATGATCTGACCGTCAAGTTCCAGCTGAACGCACCTTATGCGCCGTTCCTGTCCAACCTTGCCTATCCGACCGGCCTGATCGTTTCGCCGACGGCGGTTCGCGAAGGCGGTTCGGACTTTGGCCGTAATCCGGTTGGCACCGGCCCGTTCAAGTTTGCCGAATGGGAAAGCAACGCCAAGGTGGTTGTCGTACGCAACGACGATTACTGGGAAGATCCGGCCAAGCTTGAAGCGGTTGTGTTCCGTCCGATCACGGACGCCAACACCCGTGTGGCTGAACTGATGGCAGGTGGTATTGATCTGATGGTTGAAGTGCCGCCAGACAGCCTGACCCAGCTTGCGGGCGACGATAACTTCAGCGTCTATGAACAGGCCGGCCCGCACCTGTGGTTCCTGATCCTGAACCTGAAGGAAGGTCCGTTCAAGGACAAGAAAGTCCGTCAGGCCATCAACTATGCAATCGACAAAAAAGCAATTGTCGAAAACGTGCTTCAGGGGACAGCCGAAATCGCAGCCGGCCCAACCCCGCCCGCATTTGCATGGGCCTATAACGAGCAACTGCAGCCTTATCCGCATGACATCGAAAAGGCCAAACAGCTGATCAAGGAAGCTGGTGCCGACGGTGCCGAGGTAACCTTCTATGTCACCGAAGGCGGTTCGGGCATGCTTGATCCGGTGCCGATGGGTGCTGCCATTCAGGCAGACCTTGCCCAGATCGGTCTGACCGTCGCAATCGAGACCTATGAGTGGAACACCTTCCTTGGCAAGGTGAACCCGGGTCTTGAAGGCAAGGCGGACATGGCAGAAATGGCATGGATGACCAACGATCCCGACACCCTGCCATATCTGGCTCTGCGCACCGATGCATGGCCGGACAAGGGTGGCTTCAATTCCGGTTACTATTCCAACCCGGAAGTGGACAAGCTTCTTGAAGCAGCCCGCTCTTCGACCGATCAGGCCGAGCGTGCCAAGCTGTATCGCGAGATGCAGGAAATCGTCTATGACGATGCACCCTGGGCCTTTATCGCAAACTGGAAACAGAATGCGGTTTCAAGCACGCTGGTGGATGGTTTCAAATTGCAGCCGTCCTTCTTCCTGCTGCTTGATGATGTCGTAAAAAACTGATCTGATACATCAATGCCGGGGCATGGCCTGCCAGCCCCGGCATTTTTGCTTTAAATCCCGTTTCCCGCACATAGCCAGACGAGCCTTGCCATGCACGTCTATATTTTACGTCGATTGATCCTGATGGTGCCGGTTTTACTGGGCCTGACCGTGATCGTTTTTCTGATTATGTCGATGATCCCCGGTGATCCGGCATTGGCGATCCTTGGATCCTATGCCACGCCGGATAATGTCGAGAAGTTGCGTGCCGATCTTGGTTTGGACAAAACCATGGTCGAACAATACTGGATCTGGCTGACAAATATGCTTCAGGGCGATTTCGGGCGATCCTATAGCCTGAACCGGCCGGTTCTGGATGAAATCCTTGAACGGTTTGGCGCGACCCTGATCCTTGCGGGGACGTCGCTTGTCCTTTGTACGATTTTTGGCCTTTTGACCGGGGTAATTTCCGCCGTGCGTCAATATGGCTGGGCGGACAAGGCGTTGACCTTTGCGGTCCTGATTGGCATTTCCGTGCCCAGTTTCTGGCTGGGTCTTTTATTGATGATGTTCTTTGCCGTTGAATTGCGGTGGCTTCCGGTCAGCGGCATGTATGCGATTTATGGTGGCGGGGATTTGCCCGATCTGATCCGCCATTTGATTTTACCATCGGTCACGCTTGCCGTGGTGGCGACCGGGATTATTGCCCGGTTGACCCGATCGAACATGCTTGAAGTCCTGCGTCAGGATTTCATTCGCACCGCGCGTGCCAAGGGGCTTGATGAAAACCGTGTGATTTATCGCCACGCCTTCAAGGCGGCATTGGTCAACGTCATTCCGGTGATCGGGGTGCAGGCGGGCTTTGTTCTGGGCGGGGCGGTTTATATTGAAACCGTGTTCCAGTGGCCCGGCATTGGTCGCATGCTGGTCAATGCGATTTCAACCCGTGACATCCTGCTGGTGCAGGGGGGCGTGGTTCTGGTCGCGGGCAGTTATGTTCTTTTCAATCTGTTTGCCGATGTGTTGCAGCATCTGCTTGATCCGAGGGTGAAGGCATGACTAGCAACACAGCAACAGCACCGGATATCAAAACCAAAAAGCGTTCTGCGCGGCCTTCGGCGTTTAAGCTTTTGGCGCGCAATCAGTTGGCCCTGATGGGGGCTGCAATCCTTGCCCTTGTCATCGCGCTTGTCTTGATCACGCCGATCCTTCCGCTGCCCGATCCGGATGTGACCGACCCGGCGCAACGTTTGTTGCCGCCGTTCTCGGATGGGCATTTTCTGGGCACGGATCATCTGGGACGTGATCTTTTGTCGCGTTTGCTTTGGGGCACACGGGTCAGTCTTGCGGTCGGGATTTCGGCATCCCTGGTGGCGGCCCTGTTCGGATCGACCATCGGGATTGTGTCGGGCTATTTCGGCGGGCGGACAGACAACATCATGATGCGCGGCATCGATATGTTGATGGCCTTTCCCTATATCCTTCTGGCACTGGCGATTGTCGCGGCCCTTGGGCCGGGCCTGATGAATGCGCTTTATGCGATTGCGGTCGTCAACATCCCGTTCTTTGCGCGTAACATTCGCGGTGTGACGGTGGGTATTGCGCATCGTGAATTCGTTGATGCCGCCAAGCTGTCTGGCAAGGGGCATATCCGTATCTTGGTGACGGAGATCCTGCCAAATGTCATGCCGGTGATCGTGATTACGATTTCGACCACAGTTGGCTGGATGATCCTTGAGACGGCGGGCTTGAGCTTTTTGGGGCTTGGTGCGCAGCCGCCACAGGCCGACCTTGGCTCCATGCTGGGCGAGGGGCGCAAACTGATCACGACCGCACAGCACCTTTCGGCCATTCCCGGTGCGATGATCTTTATTCTGGTGATGAGCATCAACTTGCTGGGTGATGGCATCCGGGATGTGCTTGATCCGCGTTTGAAATCGGGCGCGCTCGCACGTCCGGCGCCGCTGACCAAGATTGATCGCAGCGACACGGGCACAGGCCATCCGGTTGACGATGACACCGTTCTGGCCGTTGATGAACTTCGCACCGAATTCGTTCTGGGGGATGACACCTACAAGGCCGTGGGCGGTGTCAGTTTCTCGGTCGGTAAGAATGAATGCGTTGGTCTGGTGGGCGAGTCCGGATCGGGCAAATCGGTTACCGCACTTTCGCTTTTGGGGCTTGTGGCATCGCCGCCCGGCACGATTGCCGGGGGCCGGGTGATGTTTGATGGCAAGGACGTGTTTGACATGTCCGAACGTCAGGTCCGCGACATTCGCGGTGGCAAGGCAGCCTATGTATTCCAGGATCCGCTTTCGACGCTGCATCCGCTGTTTTCCATTGGCGATCAGCTGGTCGAAGCGATCCGGGCCCATAACGCCATGAGCTACAAGGATGCCTGGGCGAAGGCCGTCAAGCTGCTGGGCATGGTGCGTATTCCCAACCCGGAACGCCGGGCTGAAAACTATCCCCATCAACTGTCGGGCGGTATGCGCCAGCGTGTCGGCATTGCCATGGCCCTTGCCAATGAGCCGCAACTTATCATCGCCGATGAACCGACGACGGCCCTTGATGTCACCGTGCAGGCGCAGATTTTGAAATTGATGAACAATTTGCGCACTGATCACGGGACTTCGGTTCTGTTCATCACCCATGATTTTGGCGTGGTGTCGGAAATCTGTGATCGGGTGGCGGTGATGTATGCCGGACGCATTGTTGAAATGGGCACGACCGAACAGGTTCTTGGAAATCCGGCCCATCCCTATACCAAGCGTCTGATTGACTGCGTACCGCGACTGGGTGAACCGGATCGCAGGACTGCGGCCATTCCGGGATTGCCACCGGCCGTTAACAACCTGCCAGCCGGGTGTGCCTTTGCTGATCGCTGCGAACGGGCAGAGGACAAATGCCGGGTTGGCGAGATCAGCTTTGATGATTTGGGCGACGGCCATGGTGTGCGCTGTATCAAACCGATGGAGGCGGCAAATGTCTGAGACGTCTGACGTCGTTTTGCAAACCAGCGACCTTGTACGCACCTTTGGTGGCGGCCGCACGATTTTGGGCGGGCAGAAACCCATGGTCTATGCCGTGCGCGGCATTGATGTGGCGGTGCGCAAGGGTGAAACGCTGGGCATTGTCGGGGAATCAGGTTGTGGCAAGTCCACACTGGCCCGCATGCTGGTCGGGCTGGATCGCCCGACAGAGGGCAATATTACCCTGACCGGATCGGACATGAATGATCTGATCGCCCAGGATCGCCACGCCCTGTCCAAGCGCATCCAGTATGTCTTTCAGGATCCGATCAGCTCGCTTAATCCGCGCAAGCTGGTCCGTGAAACACTGGCGGCCCCCTTGCGTCATTTGCGTGGTCTTTCGGGCGATGCGCTTGATAAGCGGATGAAGGAATTGATGGATGCGGTCAATCTGCGCCCGGAATTTCTTGATCGTTATCCGCATGAATTTTCCGGCGGGCAGGCGCAGCGCATCGGCATTGCGCGCGCCCTTGCGGCAGAACCGGAAATCATTGTGCTTGATGAACCGGTCTCGGCCCTTGATGTGTCTGTGCAGGCGCAGGTTTTGAACCTTCTGGCGGAACTCAAGGCGCAATTTGGCCTGACCTATGTGTTTATCAGTCACGATCTTTCCGTGGTCGAAGCAGTCAGTGACCGGGTGGCTGTGATGTATTTCGGCCGGGTGGTTGAACAGGCGCCGGGACGGGCATTGTTTGAAAAGCCGCAGCATCCCTATACCCGGTTGTTGCTTGATAGTGCGCCCGTGCCGGGTAAACGCGGCCTTACGGTCGAAGATGCCAGTGCCGAATTGCCCGATCCGCTGGCGCCGCCGCCGGGCTGTGCCTTTGCGCCGCGCTGCCCGCGGGCCCAGGATGATTGTGTTGCCACCGTCCCGGAGGCACAATACGGGTTGGATAACCACGATGCGGCATGTCTGCATCCGCTCAATCCGGTGACAAGGTCCTGAAAAAGGATAGAATAGGGGCCGGAATGCGTTTGGGCGCGACAGGGAAACACAAATGACAAAGAACCCGATCAAGGGGCCGAAACAGGACTTGGAACTGACAACACGCCCGCGCAAGCGCGAGCGGAAGCGTTCCGATATCATCGCCGACGCGCTGAAAGACTATATCGCGCAAAAGGGGCTGCGCCCGGGCGAGCGTCTGCCACAGGAAGCGGAACTGATTACACTGTTGGGCGCATCCAAGGGGACGGTACGCGAAGCTCTGAAATCAATGGAAACGCAGGGGATTATCGCAACCCGGACCGGACCGGGCGGCGGGGCGTTTATCGATACTGTGTCCGAGGGACGCGCGGTCGAACTTCTGGCCAATTACTTCTTTTTCAAGGATCTGACGATCCGCGACATTTACGAGCTTCGGATATTGCTGGAACCGGAAATGGCTGCGGCTTGTATCGGTCATCTGGAAGAAGACGATTTCGAACGACTTGAAGAGGTCATGACATGGTATGCAAGCCATCCGACCTCGATCGAGGAAGCGCGACGTCAACGTGTCAAGGAACTAGAATTCCATCTGGTTCTGGTGGAACTTTGCCCCAATCCGCTGCTGTCATTTATCTGCCGGTTCATGATCGATTTGCTGATGAATTTGACGGTCTGCAAGAAGATTTATGATCAGCCCAATACCGAACTGCGCGAAACGGGGCGCAACTATCAGTTCCGCCTGATCGAAGCGCTTCGCAAGGGCGATGGTGAAACGGCGCGCGCGGTCACTTATCAACATATGTGCGCGGCCCAGCGTTTGATGGAAGAACAGGAAGCGGTGGTTGAAAACCGCTTTTTCCGGTCGGGCAATATCGATCTGCCGCGTGATTTGTCACCCAGTGCCGAATTGCGCGCACTTTCGGGTATTGCAACCAAACACTGATCTTTGATCTGACATTATCCAGGAATGTAAGGACGGGTATCATGTCTGAAACCCATATTGATCGACAGTATCTGAGTGCGGTTCTGGCAAAGCTTCTGACGATTGACAGTCCGACGGGCATGACCGAGGGCGCGGTGGCTTATGTCTGTGACGAACTGCGAGATATGGGTGTGGCGTTTGAACTGACCCGCCGCGGGGCGATCCGCGCAATCCTGCCCGGTAAACAACAAAGCCCGAACCGGGCCGTTGCCGTGCATCTTGATACGCTGGGTGCCATGGTCAAACAGATCAAGGATAATGGTCGACTTGAAGTCTCCATGATCGGGCACTGGTCGTCGCGTTTCGCCGAAGGGGCGCGCGTGACCGTCTATACCGATAGCGGCAAGACCATCCGGGGCACCATCCTGCCCGTCAAGGCATCGGGTCATACCTATAACACCGAAATTGATAGTCAGCCGGTCACATGGGAACAGCTTGAACTGCGTCTGGATGCGCGGGTGTCAAACGGGGATGATGTGCGCGCCC
>NZ_DBGS01000070.1:0-10223 GCF_002295455.1 Thalassospira sp. UBA848
GGAATTCTGCAAGGCGTTCAACGCAGCGACCCAGCAGATGGAACCTGGTATGCCGATTCCGGTCGTCATCACCGTTTATTCCGACCGTTCCTTCTCCTTCATCACCAAAACCCCGCCGGCATCCTACTTCCTGAAAAAGGCAGCAGGCATCGCCAAGGGTTCCGGTACCACCGGTAAAGGTTATGTTGGTAAAGTAACCAAAGCACAGGTCAAAGAAATCGCAGAAGCCAAAATGGCTGACCTCAACGCATTTGACGTTGATGGCGCGATGGCAATGATCGAGGGCTCTGCCCGTGCGATGGGTCTCGAGGTTGTGGAGTAAGACGATGGCCAAGACTGGTAAACGCCTTGCCCAGGCCTATGAGGGCATCGACCGTAACACCCAGTACGAACTCGCAGCTGCTGTGAAGCTCGTCAAAGAAGGTGCAAAAGCCAAATTCGATGAAACCATCGAAATGGCGATGAACCTTGGTGTTGATCCGCGTCACGCTGACCAGATGGTCCGTGGTGTTGTTTCCCTGCCGCATGGTACCGGTAAAACCATGCGCGTTGCTGTCTTCGCAAAAGAAGCCAAAGCAGAAGAAGCCCAGAAAGCTGGTGCAGACGCTGTTGGCGCCGAAGACCTGATGGAAGCAATGCAGAAAGGCGATCTGAACTATGATCGCGTTATTGCAACCCCGGACATGATGGCTGTTGTCGGCCGTCTCGGTAAGGTTCTTGGCCCGCGCGGCCTGATGCCGAACCCGAAACTCGGCACCGTTACCATGGATGTTGCGACCGCCGTATCCGACGCAAAAGCTGGCCAGGTCCAGTTCCGCGCCGAGAAGAACGGTATCGTTCATGCAGGTATCGGCAAGGCATCGTTCAGCGAAGAACAGATCCTTGAGAATGCAAAAGCATTCGTGAACGCGATCGTAAAAGCAAAACCGACCGGCGCAAAAGGTGTTTACCTGCAGCGCGCTGCGATCAGCTCCACCATGGGTGCTGGCGTTAAGCTGTCGATTGCTGACATCGCGTCGAAGTAAGAATTTTTCGAATTCTGACCGGTCTTCGGGCCGGTCAGGACCGGAGAGGGCTCAGTGCCCTCTCTACCTGTCTGTCCCAGACTGCAGGTGAGTGAGATTTGTCACTCTTAATTTCCTGCATAGGCAGAGGTTCCGGTTCTTAGGTTTTCCCCGTCGGGGATTCACACAAGGCTTGAACATCTGGCAAACGGACGGGCGTAACAGACCGGTTCGAAAGGACAGGTCACGTCTGTGAACCTCCTTGTGGGGTTCAGGGCAACAAGCAATGTCGGAGACTTAAAAGTGAACCGCGATGATAAACAACAGTTCGTAGCAGAGATGCGCGAAGTGTTCGAAGGTTCGGAAGGCGTGATCATCACCCAGTACAAAGGGTTGACGGTCTCGGAAATTACCGATCTTCGTGCGCAGATGCGTGATTCTGGTGCGGGCTTCAAGGTCACCAAAAACCGGCTTACGCGACTTGCTCTGGAAGGCACCAAATTTGCTGGTCTTGCAGACTACTTCACCGGCCCGACCGCGATTGCCTATTCGGCAGATCCGGCAGCGGCCGCGAAAGTAGCTTCGAAGTTCGCAAAATCCAACGAGAAGCTTGTGCTTGTCGCTGGTGCTATCGGCGAACAGGTTCTGGATGAGCAGGGCGTTAAAGCTCTGGCAGAACTGCCGTCGCTGGACGAACTTCGTGGCAAGCTGGTGGGTATGATCCAGACCCCGGCACAGCGTATCGCTACGCTGACCTCCAAGCCGGCGGGCCAGATCGCCCAGGTGCTGAAGGCATATGCCGACAAAGGCGAAGCCGCGTAAACCAAACTAATCAGATATCCCGGATATCTAAGTTCAAGCCTAGGAGTATAGTAAAATGGCCGATCTTAAGGCACTCGTTGAAGAGCTTTCCAAGCTCACCGTTCTTGAAGCTGCAGAACTTTCCAAAATGCTCGAAGAAGAGTGGGGCGTTTCTGCCGCTGCTCCGGTAGCTGTTGCTGCTGCTGGTGGCGCTGCTGCCGGTGGCGAAGCTGCTGAAGAAAAAACCGAATTTGACGTCGTTCTGACCTCTGCTGGTGACAAGAAAATCAACGTCATCAAAGAAGTCCGCGGCATCACCGGTCTTGGCCTCAAAGAAGCCAAAGAACTGGTTGAAGGCGCTCCGAAAGCCGTCAAAGAAGGCGCTGCTAAGGACGAAGCCGAAGAAATCAAGAAGAAGCTGGAAGAAGCCGGCGCAACCGTCGAACTCAAGTAATCGACGGCTTCTTGCCAAGGTCTGGGTCGGCGTCCTTTGGGCGCCGACCCTTCCGTCTCTGTGCTTCCCGGCAATCGTGTCAGGTGGGTGCAGCGGCGCGAACAGGAATTTAACGGTTGACGCTGCCAAAGGTAATCGTACATAACGTAAGGCCGTTTAGGTCAGAGGTTATCTTTGACGGCGTCGACAGCCGAGGGATCAGTGATCTCAATCAAGTTGGATGTCAAATAACATCCACGGTCATAATCAAGTGAACGCCCGCCCCGTACGGGGCTCGGGCGTCGTTGTGCTGTATGCGTTTTGTGCGACTCGCAAGCGCGGCAGAGCAGGGACGAACGAGTTCGGACGGTGTGGGGAGGCGCGATTAAAGGAACGATGATGGATAAGTCCTTTACTGGTCGAAAGCGCATCCGCAAAAGCTTTGGACGGATCAGCGAAGTCGCTCCGCTCCCGAACCTCATCGAGGTTCAAAAGAATTCCTACGATAAGTTTTTGCAGACCGGAATCTCGCAGGAGCAGCGGGACGATGCAGGTCTTCAGGAAGTATTCAAGAGCGTCTTTCCGATTAAAGATTTTTCGGAACGCGCAACTCTTGAATTTGTTTCGTATGAGCTTGAGCAGCCCAAATACGATACCGAAGAGTGTCGCCAGCGTGGCATGACCTTTGCCGCACCGCTGCGTGTAACTCTGCGCCTGGTTGTCTGGGATATCGACGAGGACACGGGCGCACGCTCGATCCGCGATATCAAAGAGCAGGACGTCTACATGGGCGACATGCCGCTCATGACCGAACACGGTACCTTTATCGTGAACGGCACCGAGCGTGTGATTGTCTCCCAGATGCACCGCTCGCCGGGTGTCTTCTTCGACCATGACAAGGGCAAGAGCCACAGCTCGGGCAAATACCTGTTTGCCGCACGTGTCATTCCGTATCGTGGTTCCTGGCTCGATTTCGAATTCGATGCAAAAGACATCCTGTATGTCCGTATCGACCGTCGCCGCAAACTGCCGGCGACCACGCTGCTGATGGCTCTTGAAAACGAAGAGTCCGAACAGCTGCGTGCACAGCGTGCCGAAGAAGGCCGCTCTGTCGATCCGTCGGAAATCGAAGGTCTGACCCCGGAAGAAATCCTCAACTATTACTATGATTCGGCTGAATACCGCCGCACCAAGGATGGTTGGGTCACCGATTTCACCGTGGACCGTTACATTGGCCAGAAGCTTGTCTTCGATCTTATCGATGCCAAAAGCGGCGAAGTTGTCGCTGCTGCCGGTTCCAAGATCACCAAGCGTTCCGCCAACAAGATCACCGAGCAGGGCGTCACCGAGATTCTCGTACCGGAAGATCAGCTCAATGGCTGGTTCATGGCCGACGACCTTATTGACGGCGAAACCGGTGAAATTCTGGCAGAAGCCGGCCACGAACTGACCGAGGAAGTGTTCGAGCAGCTGAAAGAATGGGGTGTTGATTCCGTTCGTCTGCTCATGATCGACCACAACCAGGTTGGTCCGTATCTGCGCAACACCATGGCGCTGGACAAGAACAGCAACCGCGAAGAAGCCCTTGTGGACATCTATCGCGTGATGCGCCCGGGCGAACCGCCGACCCTCGAGGGTGCGGAAGCCATGTTCAAGGGCCTGTTCTTCGATGCAGAGCGTTACGATCTTTCGGCCGTGGGGCGCGTGAAGATGAATGCGCGTCTTAACCTGGAATGCGAAGACACCGTTCGCATCCTGCGTCGTGAAGACATTCTGGAAGTCGTCCGTGTTTTGATCGACCTGAAAGACGGTCGTGGCGAGATTGACGATATTGACCACCTCGGTAACCGTCGTTTGCGTTCGGTTGGCGAGCTGATGGAAAACCAGTTCCGCGTTGGTCTGTTGCGTATGGAACGTGCGATCCGCGAGCGTATGAGCTCGGTCGAGATCGACAACGTCATGCCGCATGACCTGATCAATGCCAAGCCGGTTGCGGCTGCTGTACGTGAATTCTTCGGCTCCTCGCAGCTGTCGCAGTTCATGGACCAGACCAACCCGCTTTCGGAAATTACCCACAAACGCCGTCTTTCGGCGCTTGGTCCGGGTGGTTTGACCCGTGAGCGTGCTGGCTTTGAAGTGCGTGACGTTCATCCGACCCACTATGGTCGTATCTGCCCGGTTGAAACGCCGGAAGGTCCGAACATTGGTCTGATCAACTCGCTGGCGACCTTTGCACGTGTCAACCAGTACGGCTTCATCGAAAGCCCGTACCGCAAGGTTGTCGACGGTAACGTCACCGCAGAGGTTATCTACCTCTCGGCGATCGAGGAAGGCCGTTATGTCATCGCACAGGCAAACGAACCGCTTAACGCTGACTTCAGCTTCACCAACGAACTGATCAACACCCGTAAGGCCGGTGACCACTACATGGCCCGCTCCGAAGAGATCGACCTGATGGACGTCTCGCCGAAGCAGCTGGTATCGGTCGCATCCGCGCTCATTCCGTTCCTTGAGAACGATGACGCGAACCGCGCCTTGATGGGCTCGAACATGCAGCGTCAGGCGGTTCCGTTGATCCGCTCTGAAGCTCCGTATGTCGGGACCGGCATGGAAGTTCCGGTGGCACGTGATTCGGGTGCAACCCTGATCGCACGCCGTGACGGTGTTGTTGAATCTGTTGACGCGACCCGTATGGTTATCCGCGCAACGGGTGACATTGCCGCATCGGAATCGGGTGTCGATATTTACACCCTGCTGAAATACCAGCGTTCCAACCAGGGCAGCTGCATTAACCAGCGTCCGCTGGTGAAAGTTGGCGATGTTGTCCAGAAGGGCGATATCATCTCGGATGGTCCGTGTACCGATATGGGTGAACTGGCTCTCGGCCGTAACGTGCTCGTCGCGTTCATGCCGTGGAACGGTTACAACTTCGAGGATTCCATCCTTCTGTCCGAACGTATCGCCCGTGATGACGTCTATACCTCGATCCACATCGAGGAATTCGAAGTCATGGCCCGCGATACCAAGCTCGGCCAGGAAGAAATCACCCGTGATATTCCGAACGTCGGTGAAGAAGCGCTCAAAAACCTCGATGAGGCGGGCATTGTCTACATCGGTGCGGAAATCAAGCCGGGCGATATCCTTGTTGGTAAGGTAACGCCGAAGGGCGAAAGCCCGATGACGCCGGAAGAAAAACTTCTGCGTGCCATCTTCGGTGAGAAAGCATCTGACGTTCGCGATACCTCGCTTCGTGTCCCGCCGGGTCAGTTCGGTACCATTGTTGAAGTCCGCGTGTTCTCGCGTCGTGGCGTTGACAAGGACGAACGTGCTCTGGCCATCGAACGCGCCGAGATCGAACGTCTCGCACAGGACCGCGATGACGAACGCGCGATCCTTGAGCGTAACTTCTATGGTCGTCTGCAGAACCTTCTGGTTGGCCAGAAACTGGTTGATGGTCCGAAGGGCCTGACCGGTGAACTGACCGAAGAAAGCCTGTCGGGTGTTGCCCGTGGCCTTTGGCGCCAGATCGCTGTCGCAGATGACAATGTCATGTCTGACATCGAAGCTCTGAAAAAACAGTTCGAGGAATCGATCGCTGTTCTTCAGGCCCGCTTCGATGACAAGGTCGACAAACTGCAGGCCGGTGACGAACTGCCGCCGGGCGTGATGAAGATGGTCAAAGTCTTCGTCGCAGTTAAACGTAAAATGCAGCCGGGTGATAAAATGGCCGGCCGTCACGGGAACAAGGGTGTCGTATCGCGCATTATGCCGGTCGAAGACATGCCGCACCTCGAAGACGGTACGCCGGTCGATATCGTTTTGAACCCGCTGGGTGTTCCGTCGCGTATGAACGTCGGCCAGATCCTTGAAACCCACCTTGGTTGGGCATCACGTGGTCTGGGTGAACAGATCGGCGATCTCGTCGATGCTGTTGCCGATGGTCGTGGCGAGATGGATGACCTGCGCAGCAAGCTTAATGATGTCTATGAAGGCGAAGAATACGTCGCTGGCATCAAAGAGCTTTCTGATGGCGAAGTCATTGAACTTGGTAACAACCTGCGTCGCGGCGTCCCGATGGCCACCCCGGTCTTCGACGGTGCCCGTGAGCCGGATGTTGTTCGTATGCTTGAAAAAGCAGGCCTTGATGGTTCTGGCCAGGTCGACCTCTATGACGGTCGTACCGGTGAGAAATTCCATCGCAAGGTGACAGTGGGCTATATCTACATGCTCAAACTGCACCACCTGGTCGACGACAAGATCCACGCACGTTCGATTGGTCCGTACTCTCTTGTTACCCAGCAGCCGCTGGGTGGTAAGGCGCAGTTCGGTGGCCAGCGTTTCGGGGAGATGGAAGTGTGGGCACTCGAAGCTTACGGTGCTGCATACACCCTCCAGGAAATGCTTACGGTCAAATCGGATGACGTTTCGGGCCGTACCAAGGTCTACGAAGCCATTGTTCGCGGCGAAGACACCTTCGAAGCCGGCATTCCGGAATCCTTTAACGTTCTCGTTAAAGAACTCCGTTCGCTTGGCCTCAATGTCGAGCTTGAGCAGAACGATTTCTAAGTGTTTGGCTGACAGGGGTGCCCGTTCGGGCATCCCGGTCACCAAATCGCATCTTTCGGCCTGAAATTGGCGAAACCCGGCGAGACCGGGCATAGCGGGAGAGCCTTTATGAACGAGTTGATGAAGATCTTCGGGCAGCCGCAGGGCACCCAGAGCTTCGATCAGATCCGGATTCAGATTGCCAGCCCGGAGCGTATCCGCTCCTGGTCGTTCGGCGAGATCAAGAAACCGGAAACCATCAACTACCGGACCTTCAAACCGGAGCGCGACGGCCTGTTCTGTGCGCGCATTTTTGGTCCGGTGAAGGATTACGAATGCTTGTGCGGCAAGTACAAGCGTATGAAGTATCGCGGCATTATCTGTGAAAAATGCGGCGTCGAAGTGACTCTGGCCAAAGTACGTCGTGAACGTATGGGCCACATCGAACTGGCGGCACCTGTTGCCCACATCTGGTTCATGAAGTCGCTGCCGAGCCGTCTGGGTCTGCTGCTGGACATGACGCTCAAGGATCTTGAGCGCATCCTGTACTTCGAAAACTATGTGGTTATCGAACCGGGCCTGACCCCGCTCAAGATGGGTGAGCTCCTGTCCGAAGACCAGTACATGACCGCCCAGGAAGAATATGGCGAAGACAGCTTCCGCGCCGGCATCGGTGCAGAAGCCATCCGCGATATGCTTTCGGCGATCGACCTTGATGAAGAACGCGAAACCGCGAAAATCGACCTCAAGGAAACCAATTCCGAAGCTAAGCGCAAGAAGCTGGTCAAGCGTCTCAAGCTGATTGAGGCCTTCCAGGAATCCGGCGCACGCCCGGAATGGATGATCCTTGAAGTGATCCCGGTTATTCCGCCGGAACTGCGCCCGCTGGTTCCGCTGGATGGTGGTCGTTTCGCGACTTCGGATCTGAACGATCTGTATCGCCGTGTGATCAACCGTAACAACCGTTTGAAGCGCCTGATCGAGCTTCGTGCGCCTGATATCATCGTGCGTAACGAAAAACGTATGCTTCAGGAATCGGTTGATGCGCTGTTTGACAACGGCCGTCGCGGTCGTCCGATCACTGGTGCCAACAAGCGTCCGCTCAAATCGATGTCGGATATGCTCAAAGGCAAGCAGGGTCGTTTCCGTCAGAACCTTCTGGGTAAACGCGTCGACTATTCCGGTCGTTCGGTTATTACCGTGGGTCCGAACCTGAAACTGCATCAGTGCGGTCTGCCAAAGAAAATGGCGCTCGAACTGTTCAAGCCGTTCGTTTACGCGAAGCTGGAACTGTACGGGATGGCCACCACCATCAAGGCTGCAAAGCGCATGGTGGAAAAAGAGCGCGCCGAAGTTTGGGATATCCTCGAACAGGTTATCCGTGAACACCCGGTCATGCTCAACCGTGCACCGACGCTGCACCGTCTTGGTATTCAGGCGTTCGAGCCGACCCTGATCGAAGGTAAGGCCATCCAGCTGCACCCGCTCGTTTGTACTGCGTTCAACGCGGACTTCGACGGTGACCAGATGGCTGTCCACGTACCGTTGTCGCTTGAAGCCCAGCTTGAAGCACGTACCCTGATGATGTCGACCAACAACATCCTGTCACCGGCATCGGGTAAACCGATCATCGTGCCGTCGCAGGATATCGTCCTTGGTCTGTACTACATCTCCATGGAGCGTGATGGTCAGCCGGGCGAGGGCATGTCGTTTGTCAACATCGCCGAGATCGAGCAGGCTCTGGATGAAGGTGTTGTAAACCTCCATTCCAAGGTGAATGCCCGTTATCATACGGTTGATGAAAACAACGAACCGATCACCGTTCGTGTTGCGACGACCCCGGGCCGCATGTTGCTGTCGGAACTTCTGCCGCGTCATCCGCGCATTCCGTTCTCGACCATCAACAAGCTGCTCACCAAGAAAGACGTCTCGAACGTTATCGACGTCGTCTATCGTCACTGTGGCCAGAAAGAGACCGTTATCTTCGCTGACCGCATGATGGGCCTTGGTTTCAACTGGGCATGTAAAGCCGGTATCTCCTTCGGTAAGGATGACATGATCATTCCGGAAGCCAAGGAAACCCTGGTTGGCACGACCCATGAAAAGGTCAAGGAATACGAGCAGCAGTACCAGGACGGTCTCATCACCCGTGGTGAGAAATACAACAAGGTTGTTGACGCCTGGGCACAGTGCACCGACGACGTTTCCGAAGCGATGATGAAAGTCATCTCGGCGACGGCAGAAGGTGACAATGTGAACTCGGTTTACATGATGGCGCACTCCGGTGCCCGTGGTTCTGCCGCCCAGATGCGTCAGCTGGCTGCTATGCGTGGCCTGATGGCGAAACCGGATGGCTCGATCATTGAGACGCCGATTATTTCGAACTTTAAAGAAGGCCTGACCGTGCAGGAGTACTTCAACTCCACTCACGGTGCTCGTAAAGGTCTTGCTGATACCGCACTGAAAACGGCGAACTCGGGTTACCTTACCCGTCGTCTCGTTGACGTGGCCCAGGACTGCATCATCACCCAGCATGATTGCGGTACCGACCGTGGCCTCGACATCGCAGCAGTCGTCGACTCCGGTGAGGTTATCGAAACCCTGTCTGATCGTATCCTCGGTCGCTTCACCGCCGACGAGATTGTCAATCCGTCGACCGGCGAAGTCATCGTGCCGAAGAACGAGATGGTCGAAGAAGACCACCTTGATGTGATCGAAAAGGCAGGCGTCGAAATGGCGCGTATCCGTTCGGTTCTGACCTGTGATGCGGAAACCGGTGTTTGCGGCCACTGCTACGGTCGTGACCTGGCCCGTGGTACCACGGTCAATATCGGTGAAGCTGTCGGTGTTATTGCCGCACAGTCGATCGGTGAACCGGGTACCCAGCTGACCATGCGTACGTTCCACATTGGTGGTGCCGCGCAGCGTGGTGCAGAAGTTTCCGGCGTCGAAGCAAACTTCGATGCCACCGTGAAACTGAAAAACCGCGCGGTTGTCGAGAACTCGTCTGGCGTGAACATCGTCATGGCGCGTAACCTCGAGATCCTGCTGATCGACAAGACCGGTCGCGAACGTGCGAAATACCGCGTTCCGTATGGTGCGAAACTTCTGACCGATGAAGGCGCGCAGGTTACCCGTGGCCAGAAACTGGCTGAATGGGATCCGTACACCCTGCCGATCATCACCGAGAAAGAAGGTTACGTGAACTATGTCGACCTTCTCGAGAACGTAACCATTCGCGAAGTCTATGACGAAGCGACCGGTATCGCCTCGAAAACGGTTATCGACTGGAAGAGCATGCCGAAGGCATCTGACCTCAAGCCGCGCGTTACCCTGCGTAACGAAAACGGCGAGGTCATCAACCTGGATAACGGTCTTGAAGCCCGTTACTTCCTCTCGGTTGATGCTATTCTCTCGGTCGAGAACGGTCAGAAGGTCGC
>NZ_DBGS01000078.1:0-21496 GCF_002295455.1 Thalassospira sp. UBA848
TGGTCCTGATCAGCCAATACCGCATTTATGGCGACAAAATCCCGCATTGGGTGGTGGTGTCGGGCTTTGACGACCGGTTTGTCTATGTCAGTGACCCCGATATCGGCGAAGACCATGAACCGTTTACAGGAAGCGATTGCCTGTCCGTGCCGATCCTGCGCCATGAGTTTGATCTGATGGCACGCTATGGTCGGGACAAGCTGCAAGCCGCAGTCTTCATTGATAAAAAGGCCAGGTAAAAACCCGGCCTTTTGCTTTTATGGAATGTTGCTGAGGCCCTTACGGGCGCGCAATCTTGCCCAGCAAGTGCGCAATGATCCGGCGATACAGGTCCATGCCCAGAACCACGTCCTCAACTCCGGCATCAATATTGGGGTTGTCATTCACCTCGATCACCATCGGGCCATGCGGCGTTTCCTTGACGTCCACTCCATAAAGGCCATCGCCCATCAACCGCGCAGAGGCAAGGGCAGTCGCAACGATGTCGGCAGGGGCATCTTCAACGGGAAGGGTTTCAAAGCCGCCTTCCTCAAAGCTTTTGCCATCATCTTCGTGTTTGACGATCTGCCAGTGACCCGGTGCCATGAAATAGCGGCTGGCAAAGATGGCTTCACCGCCCAGAACACCGATGCGCCAGTCAAAGGTGGTTTCGACATATTCCTGAATGACCAGAAGTTCCGAGTTCTTAAACATCTCGGTCGCGACTTCACCCAAGTGTTCGGGTGATTTGACTTTACGCACCCCGCGCGAAAAACAGCCGTCCGGAACCTTCAGAACCGACGGGAAGCTGAATTGTTGGCCGATTTCGGCAATGCGGCGCTTATCAAAAATCGCACTTTTCGGGGCCGGAATACGGTGGGTGCGCAACAATTCGGCCAAATAGACCTTGTTGGTACACCGTAGCATCGAGTCCGGATCGTCAATCACCGGAATGCCTTCCTTTACCGCGCGTTTGGCAAAACGATAGGTGTGGTGATCAAGGGCGGTGGTTTCGCGGATCAGAAGGGCGTCAAACTCCGAAAGATGATGGAAGTCCTTTGCCGTAATCAGTTCGGCTTTTGCGCCAAGGTCGGATGCGGCCTGCACGAAGTTGGCAAGGGCTTCCTTGTCTGACGGTGGCAGAACTTCATCCGGGTCATGCAAGATGGCAACAAGGGCAGTCGGCGGTGTGGCGTTGTCTTGCTTGCGAACACGCCCGCGCAAGTAGGCGCGAAGTGCAGTTTCGAACTCGGCAAGGTTGCTGTCATCAAGCTGTCGGACCGACGGGGCTTCAATTTCACGCAAGATCTTGCGGTCCTGCGGATTTAAATGCAGGCGCAGGATCGGGCAGCGAAACTGATCAAAGGCACGTTCGCCAATCTGACGGAATTTCTTGTTCGCCGTGCGCCCGAAATAGACATCAATATAATCCGGTGCCTGATCAGGTGTTTTTCCGGATTTTTCCAGGGCTTCGATAATTTGCGGGCTGAGTTCCGCGCGTGCGGTTTTTTGCAGGCGCTTCCAGTTAAGGTCCAAAAGAACATCTGCTTCGGGAATGACGCGCTCTGCACGGGCTGCCGCCAGAAGGCTGCAATAATAACCACGTGACAGATACTCATAAGACTGACACAGGTTGATCACACGCCGGTTACGCACGCCATGATCAAGTGCCAGATAATCGCGCACCCGCATCACGCGGGCACCCGATACGGCAAAGCGCTGATCCGAAAGCCGGTCAACAAGAATCAGGGGCGCACCGGTGGCAACAGCCGGGTTGACCATGCTTTCGCTGTCATAAAGCGCATGTTCAAGGCGGATGCCATCGCCGCCATCCTCGTAATAGCCCGGAAGATCGGCAATGCGCGTATAGCCATGGCGTTCGTAAAGATTGCGGGCGGTTTCGTTGGTTTCGCGCACTTCAAGACGGATACGCGAACACCCCGCATCCATGGCAAGGTTTTCAAGCCCGGCCAGAAGTTGTGTGCCCAAACCCTTGCCGCGCCACTCTTGCGTAATCGCCAGCGAGTAAATCCGGGCGGTAACCGTATTGGCGCGCAGCAACAACAAGCCATACCCCACAACATCAGGATGATCCGCGTCGCCAGCATCCGCCACAAGAAGGCGTGCACTGGCCTGGCGCAGGAACCGCGAGAATGATGCACGCGAAATCATGTCACTTTCAAAATTGCCGACTTCAAGGGCACAAAGCCCGTCAAGGTCGGCGCGAACGGCGTTGCGGATGATAACAGTCGCGGTTTGGGTCGAAGTCACTGCGGGGACCTCCTGTGGTGGGGTGGCAATCTGGTTGCTCTCAACTTCCGGTACGCTCAATGTGAAAGATGCGCAAGCGCATTTATTGTTCATAGCCATGCCATTTTTTCATGGATCATGGCACAGGATCACTCGACCTGCGGGCGGAATAAAAATATGGTATTTTCAATAGCCTGTTTTGAAACATTTAATTGTCCTGACCGTTTGTACCTATATGGAAAACAAGGTCCAACCGACACAGGTTTAATGACGACCCGCTTCGAAGGCGGGCCTATTAAGGACACGATGGTTTGAGTAAACGCATGCTTCGCACTTTCCCGGCTTTCGGGCGCCGTGCTGCTGTTGTTCCACTGCTCTTGGCAGGGACAATTCTTTCGGCATGCGCATCAGACGAAGGCGGCGAGGGGATCTTTGCCCTTGGCAATGGGGCGGAAGATGACGTTCTGCAGAACGACCTGCAAACCACCATCCCCTATGATGTCGAGATTACCGGTATCGATTCCCAGGAAGAAAAACTGATCGAAGCGCTCAATTCCGTGAGCACTGCCCGACGCTTGCAGTCACGGCCAACAGCGTCGCGAGCCGGGTTGCAACGCCGCGCCGAGGACGATATCGAGCGGTTTCAGGCTGTTTTGCGCTCCAACGGATTTTACGACGGCCAAATCACCTTCAGTATCCGGGAAAAAGCGGTGGAAAGCCCATCGGATGCACCTGCCGAGACGGACGCATCCGGGCAAGACACCGCTAATGACGCGGTTGCGGGGCAGGCGGGTGATGATGCGCTTGCCACCGGGGGTGATAAACCCAATCCACTGGTCCTGACCTATAATGTCGATACCGGCACACCTTACCTGATTGCGGCGGTCAATCTTGTCATCACGCGGCCGCATGGGGTTGTTGAACGTCACGCGACCGATGAGGAACTGGAAAAAACCAACCTTGAGATCGGTCAACGTGCAATTGCTGAACCAATCATTCTGGGTGAACAATACGGCGTTGATATCTTGCGTGAACAGGGCTATCCGCTTGTCGAAGCGGGAAAGCGCACCATTTTGGCGGACACCGCACAAAAGACGATCACCATCAATTATGCCTTTAAAACCGGGCCGCTCGCGCAGTTTGGCGATATTACCGTGAATGGCGCACAGGACGTCGATCCTGATTTCATTGCCGGTTATCACAGTTGGGATCACGGCGATCAATACCACCCCGATGAAGTCCGCACCACACGTCGCGAACTGGCACAAACAAACCTGTTTGACAGCGTGATTGTCAAAGTCGCCGGTCCAGTAAAGGAAAATGGC
The DNA here is from genome assembly GCF_002295455.1 of Thalassospira sp. UBA848. Taxonomy (NCBI): domain Bacteria; kingdom Pseudomonadati; phylum Pseudomonadota; class Alphaproteobacteria; order Rhodospirillales; family Thalassospiraceae; genus Thalassospira; species Thalassospira sp. UBA848. The sequence continues at coordinate 3,555 of NZ_DBGS01000078.1, forward strand.
GAAATCCCTGTCGAGATCGATGTCGTTGAACGCAAGATGCGCTCGATTGGTGGCGGGGTGAACTTTTCGACAGCAGATGGTCCGGGCGTCAATGCCTTTTGGGAACACCGCAATTTCTTTGGTGCCGGGGAACGGTTGCGGCTGGGGTTTGATGTCTCAAGCCTTGAACAGGGTCTGTCGGCGGAGTTCAAGAAACCGCAATTCCTTGAACGTCGTCAGTCCTTTGTGGCCGAAGCAAATGCCAAGAACAACGACACAGATGCCTATAAGGGCTCAACGCTTGACAGTTTTGCCGGTATTGAACGCCCACTTTGGGAAAACTGGACAGCAACATTTGGCGTTACGGCGGAATATTCCGACCTGACCGGATCGGATTCCCCGAACGAGGAATTCTATCTTGCCGGCCTGCGGGGTGTGTTGCGTCACGACAATACTGACAATCCGCTTGATCCGACCGTGGGTAACCGGTTCGAAATCAATGTTTCGCCATATATGGGCCTGTCCGATCAGGATACCAATTTCACCTCTGTCTCGTTGGCCGGGTCGCAGTATCTGGCCTTTGACGATGATGGCGACTACGTTTTTGCGGCACGCGCCCGCACAGGTACCATCATTGGCGAAGAGCGTGGCGGTCTGCCGTCAAACAAACGTTATTATTCCGGCGGTGGTGGATCAATCCGTGGGTATGAATATCAAAAGGTCGGGCCACTTGATGATGATCATGATCCGTTGGGCGGCCGTTCCGTACTGGAAGTCGGGGCAGAGTTTCGGGCACGCGTGACCGAAAGCTTTGGCATCGTGCCGTTTATCGAAGGTGGTAACGTCTATGCGCGTTCTGAACCCGAAGATATCAGTCTTTTGTGGGCGGCGGGCCTTGGTTTCCGGTACTACACAGCGGTTGGGCCGCTGCGATTTGATGTTGCGGTGCCGCTCGATAAACGGCCCAACGTTGACGACGATTTTCAATTCTATATCAGTCTGGGGCAGGCATTTTGACCGGGTCTGACTCTTTGCCACCGAAAGATCAAAAAACATACAGTGGGCCACGTTCAGCAAAGAAATGGCTGCGCTATGGCGCCTACGTGCTTGGTGGAACTGTGTTTGGTCTTGTGGGTGCGATTGCTGTTGCGGGGACGGGTCCGGTTCTTCGGATGGCAACGCCCCTGATAAATGAAACTGTTTCGTCGGCAACCGACAGCAGCTTTGAATTGGGGCGCCTAGAAGGCAGTCTTTGGACCGGTCTGACTCTGGACAGCCTGATAATGGATCGTCCGTCGGACGGGTTGCATCTCGATATTCAGGATATCGCGTTCGACTGGTCACCGATTGCGCTGTTTGGCGGGCAGTTGCAGGTCAATCGTCTGGCCTTGGCTTCGGCAAATGTCATTTTGCCCGATGGCACAACGCCCGAAACAGTTCAAGAAGACGATGAAGCCAGTGGCGGCTTTGCTTTGCCAGTGGGCGTCGCACTTGATGAATTGACCCTTGGCGAGATCGCCATTGTTGATCAGGTTACCGGCAACAGTTTTTTGTATGCACTGAATGCTCGTGCAAAGGTTGGAACCAACCTGTCAGCAACGGCATTTCTTGATCTGCAGCCACGCGATGGCGGATCAGATCACCTCAAACTTGACCTGGATTTTGACGGGCCCGGTGAAAAATTGTCGGCCGAAATTGACGGGGCGCTGGGCCGTGATGGACTGGTTATGACTCTGGCCGGTGTCGATCCAAGTGTATCGACCGATATCAATATCGCACTGAGCGGAGATGGCCCGGCCAATGACTGGAAGGGTAAGCTTGATCTTTCGGCTGCTGGCTATGCATCGCTTCAAAGCGACGTTGGCGTGCAATTGTCATCGGATGTTCTGAGTTTTGCCCTGGATGGTGGACTTGCCCCGCAGGAACGCATCACCGAACAACTGCCCGAACCGCTGCGCAAGACTGTCGAACTGGGCATTGGCGGGACGTTTGATCAAGGGGACCAAACCCTTGCTTTGGATCGCATTTCGATTGTGATGGCTGATGCGCTGTCATTGTCCGGGGTAACCGAGATCAATCTGGATGAAAACCGGATTGCGGCCGATATCAATGCCGATATTAACCCCGAAATGTCTGCACTTTTCGATGGTGCAGTTTCTTGGGCAGAGCTTGGGTTTTCTGTGCAGGCGGACGGCAATTTGGCAATGCCAGGCCTTGCTTTGCGCCTTGATGGGCGCGATGTCAAAACACCTGTTTCCCAAATTTCAAATGTCGCCCTGCGGGCTGATATGCCTGCCACAGACGATGTTGATGATACCCTTTTGGCGACACTGGAACTTCTGACATCTGGTTCGGAGTGGAATGATCCGGGGCTTGGCGCATTTCTTGGCACAGAACAGAGCTTGTCGCTTGATGCCGAAATGTCACCGGACTTCGCCAATATCTCGGTCCGTGAATTGGTATTGGATTTGCCCGATATCGCATTGCGCGGGCAGGCCGATATCGACGAAAATCTGAATGTGACGACATCCGGTCTTGTCGCAGATATCGCCGATCTTTCAATTTTTTCCGCAATCTCCGGCCTTGATTTGCGCGGGCGCGGGCAGGTGGCATTCCCCGACCTGACATGGTCGGGCACGCAGGGCTTGGATACCGGCCTTGAAGTTTCCGCCAGTCAGGCGACCTTTGGGATTTCCGACCTTGATCGTATCGTCGGGCAAGAACCGCGTATCATCGGCAAGGTCACGTTGACCCCCGATCTTGATCTGGGCGTTGATGTCGACGCCCTGCAAACGGCGATGATTAATGGCCCCCTGAAGCTGAACATCACCGATGCGTTCGAGAAGCTGGCCCTTGAAAGCAAGCTTGATATCGCGCCGGGTGTTGTGCGACCTGACCTTGGCCTCGAAATTTCCCCGGCCACGCTGACGGCCAACCTGGAAGGTGCCTTGTCGGCACCACCGGGAACGATTGAACTCAATGTGCCAAGCCTTGATGTTGCAGGTCAGAGCTTCTCGGATATTTTGCTGACAAGCCGAATGTCCTGGTCGGAACAGTCTGTTTTGTCGTTTGGCAATGATGCCGACTTCATGCTGGGAAGCCGGGCTTTCAAACTTGCTGCCAATGTTTCGTTGCCTTCGGATGAATTACGGGTTGAGGCGATCTCGCTGAAAGGGCAGTATCTGGCTTTGAATGGTGACATCACTTTGCCTGATTACAGCGTTCCGATGCGTGGCGATATTGCGCTTTCAAACCTTGATGCCGAATTTCTTGATCAGTTTGGTGTCGGGTTTGGCAATGGGACAGTAATTGCCGATATTGCCCTTCGCCCGGAAAATGACCGCCAAACCATCACAGCGTCGGCGTCGGCAAGGGGGCTTCGGATGGTGGGTGCTGAAAACGCCAATCCGACACGCATCGAAGATGTCGAACTTAATGCGACAATCGGTAACGCGTTTGATGTGCCTGAGATATCAGCAAAACTTGACGGGCGTGACATCATCGCCGGGGCAATTGCCGTTAATGACGTTTCCCTTGATATCAAGGGTGGTCTGGATACGCTTGCCATCACAATGGACAGTTCAGGCCACTATCAGGGCAATGTTCCAATCTCGACCGATCTGATTGCAGATGTGTCGCTCGGTGACGATTTCAGCGTCACGGCCAGCCGGTTTGACGCGAATATCGGGGATCAAGCCATTGCGCTGCGCAAACCGTTGCAATTCGTCCTGCGGGCAAATGGCAGGCAGCAGTTGGATGCGGATCTGACCGTTGGAACCGGACATCTGCGCGCACGTCTTGATCAGGAAGCCGGGCAAAAATCGATTGCGGGTGAACTCCATCTCAATGATGTCGATTTGGGGCCATGGGGGCGTATTTCCGGCTATGACGGGCTAAGCGGCACAGCCAATCTTGATGTCAGCTTCCGCGAAGCGCGGGGGAGTTCGCCAACAGCGCAGATCGATGGCCGGATTTCTGGCATTACAGCAAAGGCTGTTGCTGATCTAAAACCGTTTGAAATGCTGCTTGATATCAAGCTTGCGACAGGCACCCTTACCGGCCAGGCATCACTTGGCAACGGCGATATTGAGGCCCTGACTGCCGAAGGCACGGTGCCGCTTGCGGTCTCTGTGCTCGAACAGGATTTCAGCCCCGATCTTGGCGCGCCGGTCTCAGGTCGTGTGCGTCTCAATGGCGAGATCGCCGAATTCTGGCCTTATGTTCCGGCCCCTGATCATCAGGTGTCAGGCAAGATCAAGCTTTCGCTTGATGTCGCTGGAACGCTTGATGATGTGCGTTGGAACGGGGACGTTTCCCTTGCACAGGGGCGCTACGAAAACCTTGAATACGGCACCATTCTTAATCAGATGGCGCTTGATGGCACCTTTGATCAGGCAGGCCTTTCCATCCCGTCCTTTACGGCGACTGACGGGGGAAATGGCGCGGTTAAGGCATCAGTTGATCTTGATCTGCTGGATGGCGGGGAGGTGCGATATGACGTGTCTGCCGATCTGCGTAATGTTGCCCTGTCGCGCAAGGATGAACTGCAATTCTGGGCCGATGTGCAAACCAGTGTGACCGGCTCTCAGTCAGAGGCAGATATTCAAAGCAAGGTTTCGGTCCTGCGTGGCGAAGTGGATTTGACGTTGGCATTGCCGGAATCGGTGCCGACCATCGAAGTTGAAAACCTGCCAGAAGCGTCGCAAACCCGGGTAGCCGAAGACGACAAAGATGCGGAGGACAGCTTTGTTGGCAATCTTGATGTCACGGTGGATATCCCGGGACGCTTGTTTGTGCGCGGCAAGGGACTTGATTCGGAATGGGGCGGAAATCTTGATATTTCCGGTACCACAGATGATCCGCGTATCAGCGGGCAGCTGTCGGCCCTGCGCGGGCAGCTGGACGTGATTGGCAAAACCTTTGTTATTCGGGATTCCCAAATCACCTTTGCCGGGGCATCGCCGCCCGATCCGATGCTGGATATCGAGGGGGTCTACACAACCGAGGACCTTGTCGTGACGGCTGGCTTCCAGGGACCGTCGAGTGATCCGGAACTTGTTCTGTCTTCCAATCCGTCACTGCCTGAGGACGAAATCCTGTCACAGGTCCTGTTCGGTAAATCCCAGGGCAGCCTTTCGGCAGTCGAAGCCGTTCAGTTGGCAAGTGCGTTAAATGAACTGTCAGGTGGCGGTACAGGTCTTGATGTGGTTGGCAGCATTCGACGCTTTATCGGTGCGGACGTGCTGCAGGTTGGTGGTGGCGAAGACGGGCCAGAGGTCAAGGTGGGTAAATACCTGACCGAGGGTGTCTATGTCGGCACCAAGGCTGGTTCAACGCCGGGATCAAGTGGTGTTGAAGTCGAGATTGAAGTCACGCCCAACATCAGTGTGACCAGCGAAACCACCGAAATCGATAGCAAGGCCGGCGTGCAATATCGTCTGGATTACTAAGGCGGCGCGACCTTTAATCGCCGACTGGCTGACGACCGGTTGGGGGATTTACTGTCAGCAGGGACGAACGAATGCGTCTTAGTTTTTCCTTGGCCTGATCGGGCATGCGTCTTGCCACAGCCGTCGCGATGACATCAATCGTTGCCAGAAACGCATGGCGTGTGGCGGTTGGTTTATAGATGTCGGGGTTTTCCGGCATGTTGATTGATATGACCAGATCGCTTTCCGCTGCAAGCGGGCTGTCCGGATTTGTCAGTGATATGACCTTGGCGCCATACTGGCGCGCAATGGCGGCGGAATGGACAAGTTCCGTTGGGCGACCGCTGGTCGAGATCGCGAAAATCACGTCCTCAGCACCAAAGGTCGAGGCCAGCATCCGCTGCAAATAACCATCACTTTGCGATTGTGCCGGAATTCCCAGCCGGAAAAAGCGGTTTGCGGCGTCAAACGCCACGGTTGTTGATCCGCCCCCAACCCCGAAAAACGCCACCTGACGTGCCTTGACCAGAATGTCGGCAGCCTGGTCAATTTGATCCGATGAAATCTGATCGCGCAGAAGACGCAGGTTGTCGATGATCACGCCCAGCACATGACTTGAAAGAACATCTGCCGCAGTTGTGTCGTCTGAAATGTCTTCGGATGTCAGATACTGAATGCTGACAGCAAGGTTTTGCGCCAGGCGGATTTTGAAATCACGAAACCCGTCGCACCCCAATGTGCGACAAAACCGAATAACGGTGGGTTCGCTGACTCCGACTTTCTTGGCAAGATCGGATAGGGCGATGGTTGTGACGTCTTCCAGATGCGCGCTGACATAGTCCGCGACCAGTTGTTCGCGGTTTGGAAATTTGCTCGACTGGCTGCGCAGCAGGCTGATGATGTCGGCGGTTTGTTGCATGGAATCGACCTGACCCGTTTATTAGATTGGTGTGTCAAAACCGACACCCTGTTGTGAACTAACATTATTTCTGTTTGCAGACGATAGCCACAATTTCAATTTTGGCGTCATGGCATTGCTGCCAATGATTGTTTTCTGACTTCAAATATCGTTCTTCTGGTCGACATTAACCCGGTCGAAATCGACCATGTAGTTATTCAATGCCCGACAGTTCGAAGTCGGTATTTCCGGCTTGGCGGCAACATGACCTTGGGATTCTTCATCCTTGATTCAATTGGTTTATTTCCCGTTCAAAAACTTGCAGCAGGCAAGGTTCTTGTGAAAACAGTTTATGTAGTTAAGCTACTTATATCAGTTTGAGAGTAAGCTTTGGAGTGAAAATTATGAAATTTTGGAGATAAATAATGTAGACAAACTACAAAATCATCATCATCATGTAGAAAAAGTACATAACATTTGATCAGTGGAGAGTTTGGCGGAGATGGCTTTACGCCGTATTGAAACCACAGCAGCAACCGCAAGCCGGTGCCTGAACTGGGTGGTGGAACGCATCATTGCAGTTCTGATGCTTGTCCTTGTGCTGGATGTCTGGCTGGGTGTTGTTGACCGGTATATTTTTCATTGGCAGTTGCCGTGGCCCGAAGAACTGGCGCGCTATCTGATGATATGGGCCGCACTTCTGGCAATCTCGGCGGGGATTGCGCGGCGCGAACATATCGGCATTGGCATGTTTGTCTTGAGCCTGCCGACGCCGATCCAGCACACCATCCTGTTCCTCGTCGATCTGATTGCGCTTGCGGCCTTTCTTTATCTGGCGATTTACGGGTTTGATTTTGCCGAAAGCGGGATGCGCCGTCAGGCAATGATCTTTGGCATGTCACTGGGACTTCCTTATGCGGCCGTTCCGGTATCGGCATTGCTTGCTGCCATCCAGCTCCTTCTCGTTGCCTTGCGTGATCAGGGCCGTTTCATCCCGGCTGATCTTGCGGAGGGCGCAGAATGATTGTCGCAATTATCTTTGTCGTTCTGATGGTTCTGGGCATGCCAATCGGCTTTGCTCTGGGTGTGGCAGGCGTTGTTGGCCTCTTTGACATGGGCGGGGGGATGTTCTTGTCCCAGGGCCCAAGCAAGGTCTTTAACGGACTGAACGTCTTCCCGTTCCTTGCCATGCCCTTCTTTATCCTGGCGGGCGAAATCATGAACCATATCGGCATTACCAGCCGTTTGGTGAAGTTCGCCCAGGCGCTTGTCGGGCATATGCGCGGCGGTTTGGCGCATACCAACATGTTGGCATCTGTTTTCTTTGCCGGTTTGACCGGGGCGGCAACGGCTGATGCAGCCGCCTTCGGCAAGACGCTCGTACCAGCGATGGTGGAACGCGGGTATCGCCGCGATTATGCCTGTGCAGTTACGGCGGCTGGTTCGATCATCGGCCCGACCATCCCGCCATCCGGCTTGATGGTGGTTTATGGATCGCTGATGGGCGTTTCAATCGGGGGGCTGTTTGCCGCCGGTATCCTGCCCGGTCTGATGATCTGCCTGATCTGCATGACCGTGATTGCAGTGACAGCACGCACCAAGAACCTGCCAAAGAGCGAACGTCGCGCATCGCTTCTGGAAGTCTGGAAAATTTTCAAATCGTCGATCACCGCTCTCATCATGCCCTTGATCATTCTGGGCGGAATTCTGGGCGGGATTGTCACCCCGACCGAGGCAGCGTCGGTTGCCGTGGCCTATGCACTGTTCATCGGTGTGTTTGTCTATCGCGCGCTTAGCTTTGCCGATTTCTTTACGATGCTGGTGCGTACCGCACGCGTGACCGGGGTGATTTTTGTCATCATTGCCTTTGCCTCGATCCTTGGCTGGTGGCTGAGCTTCAACCGCATTCCGCAGGAAGTCGCGACCATGGTGCTGGGCGTTTCGGACAACCCCTATATCGTGATTTTCATGATTGTCGGGATGCTTCTGATGATTGGCATGGTGATGGATATCAACGCCATCCTGATCATTCTCGCCCCCGTTCTGGTGCCGCTGACCATCCAGATTGGCATGGACCCGATCCATGCCGGGATCATCTTTATCCTGGCACTCAACATCTCGCTGATGACGCCGCCTGTCGGGGCCTGTCTGTTCGTTCTGTCATCGGTCACGGGTGAAAAGCTTGAAAAGATTGCCGCACAACTTTGGCCATTCCTTCTGGCCGAGCTGGGCGTGCTGTTCCTGTTTGCCTTTTGGTCGGATCTGGCACTTGCGATACCGCGATTGCTGGGGTTCCGCTAGGCCAGCGGGGTTAAGGAGACAGCCCCGGTCAGGTCCGGGCCGGGGCACACACCACAAAAATGCCGGACACATAAAGTCGTTAAATCAAGGAGAGGTAGAAATGAAAACCGCAAAGCGTTTGGGCGCAGCCGCCCTTGCAACCGCGATGCTGATGGGCAGCACATCGATGGCGTTTGCAGAGCCGAAGGTTCTTAAATTCGCGCATGACAACAAGACCGATGCGTTTGAAAATCCGGCGCATGCCTGCACCGCTGTTTTCGCCAACATTGTCGAAGCTGACACCAATGGCGAGATCGAAGTCGAAGTTTATCCGTCCAACCAGCTTGGCTCGGCTGCCGAGCATGTCCAGATGGTTCGTGATGGCCTGATCCAGGGCACGCTGACCTCGACCGGTGCGCTGGCGTCCTATTATCCGCGCATTGATGTCCTGAACCTTGCGTTCGCGTTTGACAGCAACGCATCGACCTATGACGTGTTTGATGGCCCGTTTGGCGAGACCCTTGCAAGCGATATCGAGGATACGCTTGGTGATGTGAAGGTTCTTGGTTTCCCGGATACTGGCGGGTTCTTTGCTGTGACCAACTCGCAGCATTCGATTGCAACGCTTGAAGATTTCAAGGGTATCCGCATTCGTACCATGTCGCTTCCATCCCACCAGAAAATCATGCAGGCCCTTGGTGCCGAAGCATATCCGATGGCATGGGGCGAAGTTTATGCCGGCCTTCAGACGGGTGTGATTGATGGTCAAATGAACCCGGTTCCGACCGTGACCTTTGCCAAGTTCAACGAAGTGCAGGGGTATCTGACCCTGACCAACCACCTGTTCTCGCCCTACACCATGATGCTGTCGAAGGCATTCTGGGATGACCTGACCGCCGATCAGCAGAAGATCATCCGTTACGCTGCACAGTCCTGCGTTGTTGCAAGCCGTGGCGTGTCACGCGTGATCGAGGCTTCTGATCGTGGTCTTGCGGGTCTGAAGGACAAAATGGAAATCACCGCACTGTCGGCTGAAGACCGTGAAAAGTTCAAAGAGGCAACCCAGCCGGTCGTGGTCAAACACGTCCAGGAAAGCCTTGGCGATGAAGGTGTCGAACTTCTGAACCTGTTCAAGGAAGAAGTCGAGAAGGCCAACGCCAACCGCTACATGGAATAATCCATTCCATCTGCCGAAGGGGCGGGGTTCTCGCCCCTTCGCAATTCATTTTTTGATACCAAAAGACCAATAACAAAGGCACGGGCCATGCGGATTTTTTGCGCCTCGATTGCGACCGAGACCAACACATTTTCACCTTTGCGCACTGATTTTTCCGATTTTCAGGAAAGCTTTTATGCACCGCCCGGCCAGCACCCGGTGACGCCGACGCTCTGCAGTGCTGTCTTTACCGAAGGTCGCCTGCGTGCCGCAAAGGAAGGCTGGGAACTGATCGAAGGCACTGCCACCTGGGCGGAGCCGGGGGGGCTGGTCAACCGCGCAACATATGAACAGCTTCGTGATGAAGTCCTGGGGCAGTTGCGCGCGGCCATGCCGGTCGATGGTGTGATCCTTGGTCTGCACGGGGCGATGGTCGCTCAGGACTATCTTGATTGTGAAGGCGATCTTCTTGCGCGCATTCGCGATCTGGTTGGCCCGAATGTCGTGATCGGCACAAGCTTTGATCCGCACAGCCACCTGACCCAGAAACGCATTGATAGCGCCGACATCATCGTCGCGTTCAAGGAATTCCCCCATACCGATTTTGTTGAAACGGGGCGTTCGGTTGTTGACCTTGTGTTGCGCACATTGCGCGGCGAAATCAAACCGGCCAAGGCCGTGTTTGACTGCCATATGATCGAGGTGTTGCCGACATCGCGCGAACCGATGCGGTCGTTCATTGACCGGGCCAAGGATATGGAAGGCACGGGTGACATCCTGTCGGTATCTTTCATTCACGGATTTATGGCTGGTGACGTACCGGATCTTGGGGCCAAGGTGATTGTCACCACCAACAATAACCCTGCGGAAGCCAAGCAGATTGCACGAAACCTGGGGGTTGAGTTGTTTGGTTTCCGCGGGGCCACCCGCCCCACATTCCTCAAACCTGAAATCGCCCTTGATCAGGCATTGGCATCCGATGCCAAGCCGATTGTTCTGACCGATGTCTGGGATAATCCGGGCGGTGGCGTTCCGGGCGACAGCACCATTTTGCTACGGACCGTGATCGAACGCGGGCTTAACGATTATGCCTTTGGCACCTTGTGGGATCCGATGGCCGTGCGGACCTGCTTTTCTGCGGGTGAGGGGGCGGTTTTGCCCCTGCGTTTTGGCGGTAAAACCGGGGCGCATGCTGGCGCGCCAATCGATGCCGAGGTCCGGGTCAAAGCATTGAAACGTGATGCCTGGCAATATTTCGGCGAAAGCATTGTTCCCCTTGGCGATTGCGTAGTGATCATCCTGCCTGACGGGGGGGAAGTCATCCTCAATACCAATCGTTCTCAAAGCTTTGATCCTAGCCTGTTTTCCAACATGGGGATCGATCCGGCATCCAAGAAATATCTCTTTATTAAATCAACCAACCATTTTTATGACTCGTTTGCCAAGATTGCGGGCGAAATCATTTATGTCGATGTGCATGGACCATACCCGTCCGATCCGAAAACAAACGGGTACCGTCATCTGACCCGCGACCTGTGGCCGATTGTCGAAGATCCGTTCGAAAAGAAGGCTGGATAGACAATTTAACCTGTGACAGTTGCAGGCGGCTCAAAAGCCACACATTCGAGCTGTTAAAAAGTCCCCATGCCAGAGGCAGGCCAAGGTTTGGGCCATGATTGGGTGTGATGCCCCGTCATGGCTCTTTTGTGTTGGAGCTGTCGCGCGGCCTTGTTTTTTGCGGGTCCTGTGCGTTGGTGAGTTTAGTTAAAAACACCATGTATTTGGTGAAGTGATTGCAAACAATTCAAATTTAAAGAAAGATTGAATCAGACGAGATCGTTTTCACCGATAATAATGAGGTTCCGATGGCTTGGGGCGGTTTCACGGCAGCAGAGCTGGAATGGCAATATAATCCGCGCGAAACCGTGCCGGACTTCATGACCCATTTTGAACGGTTTGTGAAACTGTCGGATGAAACGCGTGCCCAGCTTGGTGGCAAGATTGACGTTCGCTTTGGCGATGGCCCCAAGGAAACCATGGATGTTTTCATGGCATCCGATCCGGGCGCACCGGTGCATGTGTTTTTCCATGGTGGTTATTGGCGCAGTCAGGACAAGAAGGACTATGCCTTTGTCGCGCGCGATCTGGTCGCAGCCGGATTTACGGTCATCTGCCCGAATTACGATCTTTGTCCTGATGTCACAGTGGCCGACATCACCGAAGAAGCCGTGCGTGCCATCGCCTATATTTACCAGCACATCGAAGACTTTAACGGTGACCGTGACCGGATTTCGATTTCTGGCCATTCCGCTGGTGGGCAGATCGTCGCCCGTCTGGCCACCCACGATTGGGCAGAAACGCTTGGCGATGCGATGCCGTTCGAGGCCATCGTGCCGATCTCAGGTGTTTTTGATCTTGAACCGATCCGGCACACCACGATCAATGATGATGTCCGCCTTGACGAAGCATCGGCTGCCGACAATTCGCCGATGCTTGATGGCGTGCCACTTGATGCACGTTTGATGGTGGTCGTTGGTGGTAATGAAAGCCCGGAATTTGTCCGTCAAAGCGATGCCTATGGTGCTTATTGCGGCAGTGCCGGGCTTAAGGTTTCGGTCTATAAGGCATGGGGGGCCAACCACTTTACCGTGCTTGAAGAAGTGTTCCTTGGCACCGGATCACTGTTTGGGACGCTCAAACGGTTTTTGCAGCCGTAAATCGCGCTGAATTCCCCGCAAAACAGCATAAAAAACTACTGGTCTTCCTGTGACGTGCGTGTCGCAACGTGGTATAAAATATGCCTGCTACCGCACTGAAATGAAAAACAGTTCTACAGGAAGGCTCATGCGTTTCATTACTGCCGAAGATATCGAAAAATTTGTCTCGCCCCGTGATTTGGTCGAAGCCCTTCGCGACGGGTTCGAACAAGGCTGCGAAGCACCACTGCGCAGTCATTTCAATATGGAACGCAGCAACGAGGATGACGCAACCTTCCTCATTATGCCGGCCTGGCAAAAGGATGGCGCGGCCGGTGTGAAAATCGCCGCCGTCGTGCCGGGCAATTCGGCACGCAATCTTCCGGCTGTTTCCGGCACCTATGTTTTGCTGGATGCCGTCACAGGTCAGCCATCCGCGGTTATTGATGGCACCAAACTGACCACGCGCCGCACAGCAGCGGCATCCGCATTGGCATGTGACTATCTGGCGCGCAAGGATACCAGCGACATGGTTATGGTCGGGTCGGGTGCGATGGCCCCACAATTGATCAAGGCACATGCATCGGTCCGCCCGATCAAGAATGTCACCATCTGGAACCGCAATCCTGAAAAGGCCGCAAAACTGGCGACCGAGATTTCCGACTTGGGCTTTAACGCCAAGGGCACGGATGACCTCGAAGGCGCGTGCAAATCCGCTGACCTGATCTCGTGCGCAACCCTCTCGACCGAGCCATTGGTACATGGCGACTGGCTGCGTGAAGGAACGCACGTTGATCTGGTCGGCGCGTTCAAGCCCACCATGCGCGAAACCGATGATGCCGTCATGCAGAAGTGCCGCATCTATGTCGACAGTTTCGAGGGGGCGAGTGCCGAAGGCGGCGACGTCGTTCAGGCCATCGACAGCGGTGCGATTGCCAAATCAGATATTGTCGGCGATCTGTTCGGTCTGACCCGCGGGCAGGTCAAGGGTCGTGAATCTGATACGGAATGCACGGTCTTCAAATCGGTTGGTCATTCGCTTGAAGATTTCGTCGCGGCTGTGGCGGTTGTAAAGGCCGTGGAAAAATGATCAGCACCGATCTGTTTGCGCCCGAACCGCTTGAAGCTTTTCGCGGGCATATCAAACCTGAATGGATTGATTTCAACGGCCATATGAATGTTGGCTATTACGTGGTCGCGTTTGATCTGGGATCGATGGCGTTTCTTGACGCGGTGGGGATGGGATACACCTATCCCGAACGGCGCGGCGGATCGACCTTTGGCCTTGAAATGCATGTGACCTATGATCGCGAAATCCACAAGGATGATCCATACGTGATCCATACCCGTGTTCTGGATTGCGATCAGAAACGCATTCACATGTATCATGAAATGCGACATGGCTCCGAGGGCTGGCTGGCCTCGACCAATGAAATCATCACCATGCATATCAACATGAAGGAACGGCGTTCCGCCCCGTTCCCCGATGACATCATGGAAACGCTAAACAGGATCAAGGAAGCCCATGCGGGGCTGCCGACCCCATCCGGGGTCGGACGCAAGATCGGCATTCGTCGTAAGTAACGTTCAAACCCCGCAGTCACATTGCGGGGTTTACTGTTTCAACGGATCGGTCGCGTTGCGCCATATAGCTTGCAGACGTCACCATTGTTATTGACATCCTGATCGCGAAGATAACGCAGGCCAAGTTTTTCAAGTAACCTGATGGATGCCGCATTGTCGGGCTGGCAGTAGCCATAGATTTTTTCGTAACCAAGATTGTTCCAGCCATGGTCAATCAGCGCGCGACAGACTTCATAGGCATATCCCTTGCCCTGATAGGGGCCGCTCACGGCATAACCGATATCGGGGGCATCAAGACTGTCACGTTGCACAAACCCGATCAGGCCGATCGGGGTGTGGGTCGATGTTTCTTCAGCGATACAAAGACCAAACCCCAGTTTCGGATGAATTTCGCGCCAGCGCAGGTCAATAAAATCGCGCGCGGCCTCAACATCATGAATGCCGCGATCTCCGATAAACCGAAGCCAGCCGGGTTCGTTCACCAGTTGAAGAATGAATGATGCATCTTCATGACTGGCTTCTCGCAAAATTGTGCGTTCGGTTTGAACAATCATCACTGAACTGTCCGTGTTAATCTGCAACCCTGCGTGTGATCCTATCGGCAGTCATTTGAAATAGCAGTATGATTTTACCCCGCAAAGGTCAGGAGGATTAAGATGCCCGGAAAACCGATAAAGCTGACATTTGAAGGGGCCCATGGCGCCGAACTGGCAGCACGACTTGATCTGCCAACCGGTCCGGTCAAGGCCTATGCGCTGTTTGCGCATTGTTTTACCTGCACCAAGGATCTGATTGCAGCCCGCAAGATTGCCGAGGCCCTGACGGTCGAAGGGATTGGTGTGCTGCGCTTTGATTTCACCGGTTTGGGTGGGTCGGGCGGTGATTTTGCCTCGACCAACTTCACGTCAAACCTTGATGACCTTGAACGGGCGGCTGACTTCCTGCGCGATGAATTCGAAGCACCAAAACTTCTGATCGGGCATTCCCTGGGCGGGGCGGCGGTGCTGGCGGTCGCAGATCGCATCAAGGAGGCAACAGCGGTCGCAACGATTGGCGCACCGTCGGATGTCACACATGTCACGCATAACTTTGCTGATCATCTTGGCGATATCCGCGACAAGGGTGAGGCCGAGGTGTGCCTTGGCGGGCGTCCTTTTGTGATCCGCAAACAGTTTGTCGATGACCTTGGCGCGTATGACCTGCCATCTCAGGTCGGGCAGATGAAAAAGGCGCTTCTGGTGCTTCATGCACCCCTGGATCAGACGGTCGGTATTGAAAATGCAGGCAAGATTTTTGATACGGCCAAACATCCCAAAAGCTTTGTATCACTTGATCAGGCGGATCATTTGCTGCGCGACCCTGATGATGCGAGCTACGCGGCATCTGTGATTGCCGCATGGGCGAAAAAGTACCTGCCCAAGGATGGCAAAACTGAACCCGAAATCAGCGAAGGCGTGATTGTGCGCGAAACCGGCCTTGGCAAATTCCAGTCCATGGTCTTGGCTGGTCGCCATCGCTTGCTGGCGGATGAGCCCGAAAAAGTCGGCGGGTTGGATACAGGTCCGTCACCCTATGATTATTTGTCCGCAGCCCTTGGCAGTTGCACGGTGATGACGATCCGGATGTATGCCGATCACAAGGGCATTGCCCTTGATGGTATTCGGGCCGAAGTCCTGCATGAAAAAGTTCATGCTGATGACTGTGCTGATTGTGCAGAAAACAAAGTGCAAAAGGGCGGCAAGGTGGACCGATTTGAACGCCGTATTGCGTTAAGCGGGAAACTTGATGAAGACACCCGCAATCGCCTGCTTGAAATTGCGGATAAATGCCCGGTCCACAAAACGTTGGAGGCATCTGCTGTGATCGTCACGCAGGAAGTGGATCAAGGTGACTAACGCAACCGGAATAACCCCGACATAAAAGCGCCCGGCTGCTTCTTGCAGGCCGGGCGCCTTGCTTTTGTCTGTAGTGCCTGAATTAGGGCTTGGCTGCGATCACGATGAACTCAACCAGATAATCAGGGGTGGCAAGCTTTGCTTCGCCGCAGGCACGACCCGGGGTGTGACCCTGCGGCACCCACGCATCCCAAACAGCATTCATTGCTGCAAAGTCCTTCATGTCGGCAAGCCAGATGGTGGTCGACAGGATGTGTTCCTTGCCGGAGCCGCATTCGGCCAGAAGGCTATCAACCTTTTCAAGGCATTCCTTGGTCTGGTTGGTGATGTCGCTGTCAGGGTTGCCAACCTGACCGGCCAGATAGATGGTGTTGCCATGGACAACGGCCTGGCTCATACGCGGGCCGGTGTGAAGACGCTGGATGCTCATGAAACGCTCCTTGATACAAGCATTGGATATATTATTCGAAAGAGAATTTGGTGTTAGGTAGCACGCTTTTGCACGCCGCACCAGTCGGCGATGAACAGGGCAAGCACCTCGGTCACTTCCATCATTGATGTGATAGAAACCCGTTCATCAATACCGTGAATGCGTTCGGCCTTCGGGCCGTAACAGGTTGCCGGGATGTTGCCATAAATCTGGAAGAAGCGCGCATCGGTGGTCGCGGTCGAGGCAAGGTTTTTGATCTCCTTGCCCGTCACTTCCTGATGAATATCGCCAATCATGGACATCATCGGGTGATTGATATCCATCTCGCAGCCTTCGGCCTGAAAACCGCGATAGGTGATCTCGATCTTGGCCCCCTTGCAGGCGGGGTGGTTATCAAGCGCGCTTTGCTTCACGGCCTCAATGGTTTCGCGAACCTTTTCAAGTTCCATACCTGGATAAAACCCGACACGGATATCCGCCGTGCACACCGGCGGCACGGTGGACGCCCATTCGCCGCCTTCAATCTTGCCGAGATTGAAGTTCACCGGATGGACATGCGCACCAAATGCTGCGTGACGATGGGTCGGATGGTTCCAGATTTCCTCGACTTCCTTAAGGGTTTCAAAGAAACCAAAGGCAGATTCAATCGCGTTGCTGCCCGCCGAAGTATCCAGAACATGTGCCGGACTGCCTGAAACATGGATCTGGAACCACATGACACCAAGTTGGGCGGTCATCAGGGTCTGGTTAAACGGTTCGGGAATGATGGCACAGTCAGCCTTGTATCCTGCATGCAGGCAGGCCAGCGCGCCGTTGCCGGTGCATTCTTCTTCGATCACCGATTGCAGGGTGACCGGGGCAGCCGGTTCAAGCCCAATATCGTACAGCGCCTGAAGCGCCTGGCAATAGGCAATGATGCCGGCTTTCATGTCGCCAGCGCCGCGGCCGTAAATCCAGTCATCCTCGACATGCGGGGTGAAGGGGCTATGGCGCCACTGTTCGGCCGGTCCTGTCGGCACCACATCCATATGGCCATTCAGGATCAGGCTGCGTCCGGTCGGGTTTTTCGGGCGATGCAGGCCAACAACGTTTTCACGCCCGTCATAACCATCAATCACGGGTGGCGAAAAGCCCGGCTGATCGCGTAAGGCGCTGATGTCAATCTTGACCCGTTCGACATCCAGCCCCATCGCCGCAAACTTGTCAGAAATCCAACCTTGCGCGGATGCTTCATTGCCAAGCAGGCTTTCATGACGCACCAGCGCACACAAATCATCAATCGCGCTTTGGGTACGCTTTGAAACAGCATCGCGCAAGGCTGCACGATCAAATTGCGCTGCACGGTCAAACTGGCTCATTGGTCTTTCTCCTGATCGGTCAAGGCCGATAACTACTTGCCGCTAACAAGGGTGGGACGGGTCGCCGACAGGGCATCTGTGGTAATGCCAAGTTTTTCCATCTGCGCCGGAACGCCGTTGCCGGTGATGATGCTTGCGGCATATTCACCCATGGCCGGTGCTGTCTGGATGCCATAGCCACCTTGACCGGCCAGCCAATAGAAACTGTCATCAGCCGGATCAAAGCTTGATACCGGA